>JBDGQL010000226.1:0-20455 GCA_042219105.1 Karumarchaeum halophilus (SeqCode)
AGAATTAGCCTCCACCGTACCCGGCGAATATCTATCAGGACTTCTGTCGACCCGCATACGGCACGACCTGGTTTTTCAGTCCTGTGTGGGATCCAGTTTTCTCGATTCGCTCGACGTTGCCCGCGAGGATGTCCGCGAGCCGTTCGTAGTACTCGGGGGTGTGGCCGGCGTTGTGTGGGGTGAGGAGGACGTTCTCGAACGTCCAGAGTGGGTGGTCGGTGGGGAGTGGTTCCGGATCGGTCACGTCCAGGACCGCGCCTCTGATCGCGTTCGACCGGATCGCGGACACGAGCGCGCTGGTTTCGAGCACCGGGCCGCGGGCGACGTTGACGACGACTGCCGAGGGTGGGAGCACGTCGAGCGCCTCGGAGTCGATCAGGCCGCGGGTCGTGTCTGTCAGCGGGCAGGCCAAAAAGAGGTACTCCGATCGGGCGAGCGCTGCCTCGACGTCGGCCTCGTCGAACCCGATCACCTCGTCGGTCGGCCCGCCTTTTTCTGGTGTGTACCGGATCCCGATCGTGTCCACGTCGAATCCCTCCAGGCGACTGACGATCGACTCCCCAATCGGGCCGAGGCCCACCACGGTGGCAGTGCTGCCCGCCATCTCGTGAGCCTGGAAGTGCCGCCACTCCCCGCGCTCGGCCTGCCGGCGGGCGACGTGAAACTTCCTGGTGAGCGCGAGGGCCCCGCCGATCGCCTGCTCGGCCGCGTTCGGGCCGTGTACTCCGCTTGCGTTCGTGACCGTGACGCCGTGGTCTTCGAACGTCTCCAGGGGCAGGTGTTCGGTGCCGGCATACAGCACGTGGAACAGCTTCAGGTTGGACGCGTCCTCGATCCGGTCGGGATCAAGGTAGTACCCGGTGACAATCTCCGCGTCCCCGAGCAGTTCGTCCACCTCGACGGAGGTGTGAGCGAGGCGAACCTCGCGTTTCGAGAACCGCTCGCGCAGCGCGTTCGCGTAGTCACTGATCGGCATTCCGTGTGTGCCCCTTGGCAGGACGAGTACGTCGTGACTCATGGATTGCCTCGCCAGTTGCCGAGGTCGAACGGAACGGACCCCTTCTGGTACCCTTCGACGCGCCCCGTCGGGCGCATCCAGAACACGACCGCGGGGCGGTGGCCCACGTCCGGACGCTGCTCCTCGATTTTCCGCCAGGCCGACTCGGGAAAGCTCGAACAGTCGACGAACAGGGTGACGCCGCCACCGTGGGCCTCGAGTTGCCCGTCCGTCTTCGTCGCCGTGGTGTCCTTGATCGCGGCGATCGGGGTGTTCGCGGCGCGCTCGCCCGGCGGTAGCGGTCGCGTCACCTCCACGAGCCGCGGATCGGTGTCGGCCCTGGAGATCCGGTAGTCGATGGAGTGGCCGGTCGTCACTGCGGCCTCCGGTTCGAGAGAAAAGCCGGCCTCGGAGAGGAGTTTGGCGGCGTCGAACTCGCCCATCGTCGCGCTCATGCGCGTCAGATCCAGGTGCTCGGAGGTGCCGAGTTTCGAGGCCATCACGAACCGGTACTCATCGAGTACGCCGCGTTCGAGGAACGCCTCGTAGAACCTGCAGGCGGTCTCGCGGTCCGCCTCGGGAAATCCGGCGGCGTGGTCCCTGAAGAACGCCCGCGTCGTCTCGCGACCGTCCTTCGAGAGAAACGCCGGCAGAAAGAACCACGACAGCGTCGGGTACTCACCGAGCCAGGGCGACTCCTCGTGGAGCTGTGCGAGCAACTCCCGTTCCGCCCACTCGGTGACCGCGTCGGGCGCCTCCGAGAGGGACACCTTGTTCGTCTGCCACAGCGCACTGGGCGTCTCGGTGTTTCCGATCCAGTAGGCGCCCGACCCGTTCCAGCAAAACAGCGCAACGTCACCGTTGTCCATCTCGAAGCGCCGGGCGTCGTACCCCTCGGGGGAAACGTACCACGGGGTACTGGCGGTCGCGCCGAGATTGGCGTCCAGGGGATCCCGGAGGTCGGACGCGACCCGCCCCTCGGTCCAGTGTCCGGTCGATCGACGGAAGCGAAGCGGGCTTGCCACACCGGCGATAGCAGGGCAGAGGAATTAGGGCTTGTCCCCGACCCGGCGAGCGGTCCCCCGTTAGGCTTAAGAACGCCCTGCACGAACGACCCAACAATCTAATGGTAGACGTCGACATCAACGTCCCCGAACACCTCGACATGCGGATCGCCCAACTCATCGACGACGGCGAGTTCGTGGACCGAAACGAGGCTGTCGAGGAGCTCCTCTCGACGGGGATCAAGGCCTACAAGACGGCCGGTCCCCAGTCGGAGATGGACACCGACACGGAGTTCGAAGACGACATGATGGGTCACGAAGACGAGTACGTGTTCTGATACTGTCGGCTGTAAGTTCGTGGAGATATTTGCCACCCCGGGGTGGCGAATATCTCCATCGAGTCACAGCCGACAGTATGATGTCCCGGACCCCGTGTAACACGTTCTCGGGAAACGCTTATGCGGCCTATCCCACTATCGAACAGTATGCACAAAGACGAACTTCTGGAACTCCACGAGCAACTCATAACGATCAAGGAGTACTTCAAGGAGCGCGAGGACGTCGATCCGAGCATCTTCGAGGAGTACGAGATGCTCAACGTGAACCCTTCACACGTCCACAAGTCGAAAAGCGAGCACAAACACGCCGTGTTCGTCCTCGGGAACGCCCTCGCGAAGGCGATGAGCGAGGACGAGTTTTCAAACGCCGGGCGCCTCTCCAAGCGGATGGACGAACTCGCGGACGACGCGAAGCAGAAACTGTAGGCTACGTCCTGAACGACTCGCCACAGCCACACTCGGAGACGACGTTTGGATTGTCGACCTCGAAGCCCGCGCCCTGTAGTCCCGTCTCGTAGTCGAGCCGCGACCCCTCGATGTAGCGCATGCTGGAGGGATCGACGAACACCCGGAGGCCGTGGTGTTCGTACACCGTATCGTCGTCCTCGGGTTCGTGGTCGAAGCGCATGCCGTAGGATAGCCCGGCACAGCCGCCCTGCTGGACGAACAGGCGCAGCCCGGCGATGTCGGGATCCAGCCCCTCGCCGTCCAGCAGGTCGAGTGCCTGCTCCGCGGCGGCTTCCGTGACCACGATCTCCGGGCGCGCCGTCTCTTCGTCCGCCGGTTGCGTACTCATGAATCCTCGTTGTGTATGAAGGATGTTAACGGTAACGGGCCAAAGAGGGCCGGAGCGTCCCAGCGGAATTCATCAGTCGTCGATCAGTTCGAACTCGATCCGATCTACCTCCGCTCCCTTCGAGGTGCGGTCGGTGATCTCCACGCGCCCGAGGTCACCCAGCCGGTCGACGTGGGTGCCACCACACGGACAGGCGTCGAAGTCCTCGATTTCGACGACGCGGAGCGGATCGACGGAATCCGGGATCAGATCGAGAAGCGCCCGGCCCTCGTCGACTTCCGCCTCGACGACGTCGCGGGGCCGGTTTTCCTTCCGCACAGCCAGGTCGCGATCGATCGCCTCGTTTGCCCGGCGCTCGATGAGCTGGAGATCCGACGCGTCGAAGTTCGCTGGTTCGAAGTCGATCCTGGACCGATCGGGATGGACCTGGTTGCCGGCCGTCCCCGCGCCGTACTCATCGAGCACGACCCGGGAGACGACGTGCTGGGCGGTGTGCATCCGCCGGAGCGTTTCCCGGCGCTCCTCGTCGATCCGGCCCTCGACGGTCGTTCCCGCCTCCGGCGGATCGCCCTCCATCGCTCCGACGCGGTGTTGCACCTCGCCGTGATCCTTCCGGACGTCCGTGATCTCTGCCCGGCCGCCGTCCCACTCGAGAATGCCGTGGTCGGGGGGCTGGCCCCCGCCTTCGGGGTAGAAGTACGTGCCCTCGAGGATGACGTACGCCGGCGTTGCCTCCGTCACCGTCGCGGTGAACGTCGTGACGTCGTCCGCATCGGGGAGGTATCGCAGTTCGGTCATTACTCGAACCGTTGTGATCGAGAAGTATTAACGGACCCGACTCACAGCAGTCGACGCACGGGGACAATCTCCATACCGTCGAGACGAACAGGTCATGCGGGGGATTCAAATGGACGAGACGTCTTGTTCGGCCATGGAGCGCCGGAGATTCTTCGCCCTCATCGGAGCGAGTCTCGTTGGCGGATGCGCCGGTGGAGGACAGGAGACGGACACGCCCGAACCAAGCCAGTCCCTACCGTCGGCGTCCCCTTCGACGCCAGTAGTGACGGAGCAGACGACAGAAACGGCGGGGGTAGAAGAATCCACCACGTCCGCCGTCGTTACGGACCAACGGACGACCGGGCCGGGGGATCGGACGACACAGCAGGCAACCGAGACAGCGGTCCTGACGGAGACACCGGACGATCTGCTCCCGCCGCCGACGATGGGTGATCCGGACGCCGACGTCACGGTCACGGTGTTCGAGGACTTTGCGTGCCCACACTGTCGGGATTTCTCGCTGGAGGTGGTACCGGATCTGAAAACGAACTACGTCGACCCGGGGTCGGTGCTCTACCAGCACCGTGACTTCCCGCTTCCGGTGAATCAGTGGTCACGGCCCGCGGCGAACGCGGCCCGAGCGGTACAGGACCTCTCCGACGACACGTCGTTTTTCGAGTACGCCCGGAAACTGTACGAGAACCAGTCACGCTACTCGCTGGACCTGTTTCTCGCGCTCGGTGACGGGGTCGGCGTCGACGGCGCAGTGGTTCGCACGGCTGCCGGGGAGCGACGATACGAGTCGGTGATCCAGTCCGACGTAGCACTCGGCAACGAGATGGGCGTTCGCGGAACGCCCGAGGTGTACGTGAACGGAAGTAGAACGGAAAACCCCGCATACGAGACGGTTCAGCAGGCCATCGAATCCAAACTCTGAGAGTCGAAACGGTTGGTCAGCGCCTCCAGCGGAGTGCCGGGACCAGCGCCAGAAGCGCGAATATGGCCACCAGGAACTCGAAGCCAGGCTGGCCGCCGGAGGATGTTTCCGTCGTTCCGGTCGTCGTTGGCGTCTCCGGTCCCGGCGTTTCGGTCGTCGTTGGCGTCTCCGGTCCCGGCGTTTCGGTCGTCGTCGGTGACTCCGAGTCTACCGTGACCATCACGGTCGTCGTGTCGATTGCACCGTCCGTGTCAGTCACGCGCAGTCCGACAGTAGCGTCTCCCGACGAACCGAACTCGGTCGTCACCGTTTCGCCGGTCGCGTCGTCGTAGTTGCCGTCGCCGTCTAAGTCCCACTCGTAGGTGTCGACGTCTCCGTCACTGTCGGTGCTCCCCGATGCGTCGAGGGTCACCGACTCGTCCACGTTCGGGGTTTCGGGCGAGACGGAGACGGCAGCGGTCGGGACCGCGTTGACCGAGAGAGTCCGACTCGTCACGTTCGTCAGCCCGGTCGAATCGGTCACGCGCACCCCGACGGCGCTCTCGCCCGCAGCATCGAACGACGTAGTCACCGTCTCGCCGGACCCGTCGTCGTAGCTGCCGTCACCGTCCAGATCCCATTCGTATGTCAGCGCGTCACCGCTCGGGTCGGAACTACCCGACGCGTCCAGAGTAACCGACTCGCTCACGTTCGGAGTCGCTGGAGTGGCCGCGAACGCCGCAGTCGGCTCGTCGGGATCGGTAGTGAACGCCACGAGGCGCGTCGAGAACTCATCCACGACGAAGCCGACCCACCGCTGACCGTCGGCGCGGTCGATCCAGAAGGACTCCTCCTCCCCGTCGATCAGGAGCTGTGCGTCCGCGAGACCGCCGAGAGTCGCCGACACCTCGCTCGCGTTCAGGTAAATCGTCACGTTCGTCGCGTCCTCGGTGACGTTGATCGACAGCGCGTAGGTCCCCGAGTCGTTGGCCGTTCGTTCGACCGACGTGTTCGTGACGACGTCCGATTCGACGCGGATCCGATCGGCCAGTTCGGACGGCGTCGTCCGGTCGCTATCCGGTGACGCAGTGTTCTCGAACCCGGCTGCCTCCGGAGGTAGCTGAACCGGAATCGACCGTGTCGTTTGCGCGGATGCCCCGGCGTCGTTGGTGACGGTGAGCGTCACGGACTGGTCCTCCGCAACCGTGAACCTGTGTGAGACGGTCGACCCGTTGGCGTCTGTAACACCGTCGCCGTCGAAGTCCCAGGCGTAGGAGACGATGCTCCCGCCCGTGGCGGTCGAGGCCGAGGCGTTCAGTTGTGCCTGACGGGTGACCGTCGGCGCGTCCGGCGTGGTTTCGAAGGCCGCCGTGGGGCCCGGCTGGCGGAGGACGACCGTTCCGCCGTTGTTGGTTTCGACCTCCTCGGTGACAGTACCGTCCGGGTCGACGACCGCCGTCACGTTGAACTCCCTCGGATCGGACGCCGAGACGGTGTAGTTGATTTCCCTCGTCCGGGAGGACCCCGGCTCCATGAAGTACACCGGCTGTTCCGAGATTTCCGTCCCGTTCACGAGGAACCGGACCTGAGCCTTGGAGACGTACTCCCTGCCGAAGTTGTGAACGGTCGCCGAGATGGTCACGGTATCACCGGGTGCGGGCGTCGTGTTACTGACGACGACCTCACGCCGCGGGATCCCCGCATCCGGAAGCCGCTCTGCACTCCGCTCGCTGACGCGCTCGGAGAACTGACGGTCGGCATCGGTCTGGTTCCGTCCGACGACCTGCATCGTCTTGCTCTCGAGGAAGAAGTTCACAGTCGTTTCCGTGTTCTGGGCGTAGTGACCGGGGTTCATTCCTCGAGTCACGATGGTGAAGTAGTTTATTCCGGCGCCGTCTTCACCTGAACGGGCCACGAAGTCGGAACTCGGATTCTCGACCTGGAACTGGTAGGCGCCACGGGGGATCTCGTTCGTCAGTTCCCCGACACGCCTGCCGTTCCACTCGTAGATGGTGTCGAACGGCCCGAGGGTATCCTTCGCCCAGAACTCGCTAAACCGGTTCTCGAAGATTATCTCTTCGATCTCCCCCGGGGTCCCGCTGGCGATGGCGGCTGCCGTGGCGTCCGCCGTGGGACGGGTGATCGTCCCGTCACCACCGTCGTCCGCTGTCCCGTTATGATCCGTGAGCCTGACCACGTTCGTGCTCGTGCCGGAGGAGTAGTTCAAGCTGAGAGTGTTCGTCGACACGGAGGTCCGGTTGCCGGCGGTGTCGAACGCGGTGACGTTGACCGGGACGGCATCGCCGTCAGGAGCGATAGACTGTGAACTCGCGTCGACGGTGAAATTGCCGACGTACGTGCCGTCGGAGTCGTTGTCGAACATGTCGACGTTCTCGCTCACGCCGAACTCGCGGGCGATGGCGTCGACGGAATCGAGGTCGTCGTCGGTCACGTTGGCGGTGACCTGAATCAGGTCGCCGTCACGGACGTCGTCGTTCGCGCCGTCGAGGTTCGTCGCCGTCGCGTTCGTCACCGTCGGCACCGTCGAGTCCCCGACACCGCCGCTACCACCATCACCGCCACTGCCGCCGTCTCCACCGCCGCCGTCACCGCCGCCGTCTCCGCCGCCACCGTCTCCACCGCCGCCGTCTCCGCCGCCACCGTCTCCACCGCCGCCGTCTCCACCGCCGCCGTCTCCACCGCCACCGTCTCCGCCGCCACCGTCTCCGCCGCCACCGCCTCCACCGCCTCCGCCTCCGCCGCCGCCTCCACCGCCTCCGCCGCCGAATCCACTTCCGCCGGAGCCAACTCCGCCCGGTCCCCGAACCGGGGAGGTCGCTCTCGGCTTGTTGGTGCACCGCCAGTCATCCTTGTCGCGCTTGTCCGACGCCCCATCATCGTCGGGCCCGCTGTCGTTGTTGATGGCCTGATAGGAGTCGTAGATATCCTTGGCGCAGTCTGCGGCGGGTATCCACTTGCTCGCGATTCGTTTACCGGTCTGCTCGAGCCCCGTCGTCAACGCGTCCTCGGCCAGATTCGCCTGTTTGGCGGCGTCTTCGAGTTGTTTGACCCGATCCTCCGCATCCCCCAAGGCTTTCTTTCCGGTCGCTTTCATCGCCTTGCTCCCGGTTTCCGCGCTGGGGGCGGACGCGAAGTCATATATCGCGTCCGCAGTGTCGACCGCGGCGAACACCGGGTCGGCGGGCGACAGTCCGCCGGCACAGTGGCCGAGGTTGGCTACCACCTTAGAAGTTGTTTCGCCGGCACCAAGCTGCTCGGCGCCCCATTTGATGACTGTTTCCGTCCAACTCCTGTCGACGGTTATGACCTGGATTGAGTAGTTACCGAGCGTGACGTTCTCCTCCGGCAACGAGGGATGTAACGGCGTTCCCTCGTTCGGGACGGGGACCGGCACTTCGAACACGACGTTGTTATTCGGTCCCACACTAAAGTTCCGATGCCTCTCGTAGGTCAGGTTACCGTTCCCGTCTCGAACCCGGGTGATCAGCGTGTCGTTCAGCTGCTCGGTGGCAGTAATGGCATAGACGTACCGGTACTGGAACTCCCGTGCTCCGACCCGGCTACGGCCCAGGTTCGTGACGTTCGGCTGGTATTTCGCGGGAATCGGGCTGCAGATGCAGGATTTGACATCGATGAGCCGCACCGTCTTGCGTTTGCCGGCCGCATCGCGCTCCCTGATTTCGGTTTGAATTACCTGCGTGTTCATTTCAAGATCGTTGTCCGGGTCCAGGGCCGGCGATATCGTCTGGTTCTCGAAGTTCTTGGGGTTCGTATCAGTGAACGTGAGATTCTTCTGTCCGGAGAGATGGACTCGTGAGTCCGTCTGGAGCCGAATGCGGGCCTCATACGCGCCCGGCGAGATGGCCGTAGCGTTGAACGTTGCCGTGCCACCTTTGAGCGTCCCAGAGACCGTCTTGATGTACCCCGGTACCGTCTTGTGTGTGAGAACGAGGACTGGCTGGGCGTCCACGGGGGCCCGCGAGGCACTCGCCTCAATGTGGTAGGTGGCGTTGTCGAGCGTGACGCCGTCCGCCGTCCCGTCATACGTGGAGTTCTCGTCTGCAATTCTTTCCCACGTGACACCGGCTTCGTACACCGTGTCGATCGTGTCATTCACGGTGAATCGTCGGCTTTCGGTGACGGCACCCATTCCGTCCACCGCCACGCGGTAGGTGTAGGTTCCGGGCGATAGGGTGACCTGGAAGTTCGTCCGCCCGGTCAAACCGGTCTGGGCATCGATGACTCGCCGCCTGGAGCCGTCAGATATGACCAGCGAGACCTTCTCTCCGGCCACCCTACCGCCCCGCTGTCGGACTTCTGTCTGGATGTGCCCCGTGAACACCGGCGTCCCGTTCACCAGATCGGACACGACCTTACTCCCGTTTAGCGGGTTCGTGCTGTTTGTCCCGTCGTCGTCCAGGTCGGACGTGAACTCGACGTTCGTCCGGGGGTACTGCGCGCTGTAGACGGACTGACCCGGTGGCGTCTCGAAACTCACCGCCCGATCCATGTGCTGGCCCGCACCGCCGAACCGGAGCGTGGTGTTGAACCCGGTTCCACCCTCCTCAAGCAGCGGCCGGGCGACGACGATGATCGATTCTCCGGCCCCGAGGAGGCCGTGTGAGATGGAGGGGTCAAACAGAACCCGAGTCTTGTTCGGCCCGATCGCCGACACGGAGAAGTCGGTCAGTTCGTCGCCCTGGTTCGTGATCCGGTACGTTTTCGCGAGCGTCGCGTCGTCGGTCGACACGTGGGTCACGGACAGGTTGAACTCGGGAATGTCGACGTTCACGTCGAGAGCAGTGTGAGACGAGCCGATGCCGTTTGAACCGGAGGGGGCAGTGTAAGACGAGCTCGGATCCGAACCGGCCTTCAGGCTCGTGGTCCGAGTCGACTCCGTACCGTCGCCGAGGACGGTCATGTTCAAGACGAGTTTGTACTGTTCACGGGTGGCGTCCTGGGCGTGAATCCGGAGGTCCACGGGCTTTCGCTCGCCGGGTCGAACGGTCATGGGGTCGTCGACGGAGCCACTCCCGACGAACCCGACGATCAGGTTGTCGTGTGGATTCTGCACGTTCACCACGACCTCGTGGGGCTCGGTGTCCGTGTTTTCCAGATAGAGGGTTTCCTTCTGGTTGTAGTCACGGTCGACGTCAGTGCCTGATCTCGCGCGCGTGAAGAACACCCCATCGTCGACGAAGAAGCTCCGGACGTCACTCGTCGTCGAGGCACAGTCAGTCGAACTCCTGACGTAGAACTCATACGTCGTCTCGTCGGAAAGTCCGTCGAGTCCGACCGCGTGAAGCGTTCCGTTCGTGCCGTTGAACACGCGCCATTCGGAGGACCCCTCCTCGCGAACGTACACCTGACCGGAGGTGTTAGCTCGGGTCCGCCAGGTGACGGTCGGACTCGTCGATCCGACCTCTGACTCGTTCGTCGGCCTGAGATCCAGCAGCGTCGGTCGTGGATCCACCGAGAGGCCGGCCGTCGACCGCTTTGTCGTGCCGGTTTCGAGCGAGGACACGGTGGACTCGATGGTGTAGGCAGCGTTTAGCGAGCAGTTGGCCGGCGGCGTAACCACCAGCGGCACCTCGGTTTGCTCGCCCGCGCCGAGGAACACCTCGTCGTTACCCAACTCATACCAGGAGTCGTTGATCCCGGAGATGTTGATCTCGAAGGCGGCGTTCGCGGATCCGGTGTTGTCGATCGACACCGCGTACTGGCCTTCGACCCCGGGCGACCGCGTGTGGTTCCCGGGCGTGACGTCGACCGAGAACTGCTCCAGCGGGTCGACGCTCGGTATCTCCCCGGCATCGAGAACGTTGTTCGTCTCGTTCGTCTCGGAGAGGAAATCCCCACCGTCCGCCGTAGCCGAGACCGAGATGTTCGTGCCGACACGTGCGCGCCAGACGACCGAAACCGTCTCCGAGTCGCCGCTCGGTATCGACGGAACAGTCAACATTTCTGACTCCGTGCCGACGGTTAGCCGCAGGGACGACCTGGAGGCGCGTCCGTCGCCGGTGTTATTCACCGTGATGTTGAACATCACCGGATCACCGTCTTTGATGTCCGTCGACGGCGAGTAGGTGATGCTGGATACGTTCAGATCGGGCCTCGGGACGGTGATATCCGACTGAATCATCAGCGAGTTGTTGGATTCGTCCGACTCCGGGATGTCCGAAGCGCTCCATGGGTCCACCTCGGCGCGGACTGAAACGTTCGTTCCCGGACGAGCCTGCCACGACACGGTGACGGAGTTTGTTTCACCGGCAGCCAATCCGTCGGGTATCCGGGCCGTGAGCATCTGACCGAGGGCTCCTCCCCCGGTACCGTTGGTCACTCTGATGCCGACATCGATGGGGCCGGCAACGTCTCCGCTACCGACGTTCGATACGTCCACCGTGATCCCGACGTCGTCACCGGGCTGTATCCCCGTGTTCGGGGAAACGCTCAGGTTGGTGACGGTGAGGTCGGGGGTCGCCACGGACACCTGGGTGTCTGCGGAGTTGTTCGACTCGTCCGTTTCGGGCACGGTGTCGCCCGGATCGACCTCGGCTCGGATGTCTTTCGAACCCGGCTCCGCGACCCAGGTCTGGAACGAGACGAGCGTCTGGTTCGCCCGGATCCCGCAGGCCGCGTCCTGCCCGACCGTGCCGAGCGCTTCTCCATCCACCGTGAAATCGACATCGAGACACCGTCGCGTGGCCGCGCCACGATTGGTCACGTTCGCGTACAGCCGTATCTTCTCGCCCACCGCGGGCGCGGAGTCCGAGAGGTGAATCTCGTCGATGGTCAGGTCGGACCGCTGGAACCGGTACTCGCGGGTGAGCTGAGCGGTGTTGTTGGTTTCGTTCGTTTCACCGATCCCGTCGCCGGGGTCCGCCTCCACCTGGAGGGAGTGGGTGCCTTTCCCGGCGTCCCACTCGAAGGAGACGGTCTGGGATTCGCCGACCGAGAGCCCTGAGAGGATTTCGGTTCGGTCGACGGCCGTCCCGTTCACGAGGAGTCGAACCGGTACTGACAGGTTAACCAGGGGGCCCGGACCGCGGTTCGTGACGTCCGCGAGAACCGTCACCGACTGCCCGTCGACCGGGTCGGACGGGGACGTACGAACGTTTCCGATGGTGATGTCGACCGGCGTCAGGTCGAGCGTCAGTTCCTCGCTCGTATCGTTGTTGGACTCATCCGCTTCGTGAGTGTAATTAAAAATATCGGTGGTGGCTTCGAGACTGTGTGTTCCGGACCTCGCGTTCCACTCGATGGGAACGGTGATCGATTGCCCCCCGAGCAGAGTGCAGCGGCGGTTTCTGTCGACCGCAGATCCGTTGACGCTCAGTTCGGTCCGGAAGCACCGCAGTAGGTCGCCGCCGTCGTTTCTGATCGTCACGAACACCGGGATCGCCTCGCCATAACGGATGGTTCCAGTATCGGGCCAGGAGATGTCCGTCACGTTGAGGTCGGCGCGCGGACGGTCCACCGTGTAGTTGTACTCGTTGTTGGATTCGTTAGATTCGAGCACCTGATCGAAGGTATCGACGAACGCCCTGAGACGGTAGCTACCTGCCTCCGCACTGGACCACGTTCCGTTGATCGTCTTGCGTTCGCCCGGGCGGATCCGAATGTCGCTGAAGACTTCCGTGACGCGCCTGTCGTTGGCATAGAGAGCCGTACGCAGGTTCCCGTTGAACGTTCCGGTGCCGTTGTTCTCGACGGTGACAGTGACCGAGACGTCCTCGCCCGCGGCGAACCCGGTTGGATCTAGGGTCAGGTTCGTGGCGATAAAGTCCGGCTGTGGCCCGGTACTCGGGACGGTGAATTCGTTGTTCGTCTCGTTGGTTTCCGCGACGTCATCAAACTCGTCGACGACGACCCTGAAGTCGAACTGTCCCGTCTGTGCGTTGCGCCACGTGGCGGTGACGTTTATTTTATCACCGGAGGGAAGATTGACCGTAGTGAAGTTCCCCGAAAAGCTCGTGTCGTTATAGTAAAATTCCGTGTCGAGGGAACCGTTGTAACGGCCGGGGCCATCGTTTCGCACGGTCGCGGTGAGTTGGATCTCCTCCCCCGAACTGTAGTTCGTCGGCCAGGAGAGATCCGTGACGGTGAGATCCGGCTGTGGGCCAGTGCTCGGGACGGTGAACTCGTTGTTCGTCTCGTCCGCCTCAGTGATGCGATCGGACTCGTCAACGACGACCCTGAAGTCGAACTCTCCTGTCTGTGCGCTGAACCACGTGACGCTGATGTTTGTCGTGTCTCCGGAGGAAAGATTGAACCGGGTGAAGTTCCCACGAATATAAGTCGTATTGTCATAGTAAAAGGTCGTGTCGAGGGAGCCGTTGTAACGGCCGGGGCCGTCGTTTCGGACGGTCGCGGTGAACGTGATCTGTTCCCCCGAACTGTAGTTGGTCGGCCACCTGAGGTCCGTGATCGTCAGGTCGGGTTGTGGACCTCCGGAAAACGGCTCCGAGGCGGTGTTGTTCGTCTCGTTGGCCTCGTTGATCCGACCCGCAGATTGGCCAAATGCCTCGTCCACCACCACTCTGAAACGTGAATCGACCGCCTGGGCGCCGAACCACCTGGCGGTGACGTTGGTTTCGGTTCCTGCAGGCAGCGTGACGGACGTGGAATTACCGTCAATAAAGGTCGTGTCGTTGTAGAAGTTCGTGCCCAGATTGCCGCTGTAATTGCCAGGGCCCTCGTTCCGGACCGTCGCAGTGAGAGGAACGTCCTCTCCGGCGGTGAAGTTCTCCGGCCAGTAGATCTCCGTAACGGTCAGGTCCGGCGCGTCGATATTTGGGAGTTCCACCGGTTCGGTGTTGTTGCTGTCGTTAAGTTCCGGGAAGCTGTCAGCACGGGCCCTTAGCTGTATGTTCCCTCCCTGGGCGATCCAATCGATAGAGACTGTCGCCGTTTCCCCGACACCGAGATCATCCCGTATAAACTTGTTCGCTATCTGGGTCCGGGGGGTGGTTTCGAGGTCTACACTGAACCCATCGGTGAGCGCATTAGTTCCCACGTTCGTGACGTTCACCGTGACCGGGACTGTCTCGCCTGGGGTGTAGTCCGTCTCTTCCAGCGTCACGTCACTCACGACTAGATCCGGACCTTCGACCGGCGGTATCGTGACCGAGCGGCTGTTGTTCGTCTCGTTTTGCTCGTCAAATAAAACATCGAAATAGTCGGCGACAGCCGTCAGGTTCGACCCCGCCTGGTCGACCCGGACCGTGTCGTTGACGACCACCGACCCGCCCGGTTCGACTGTCCCACTGTAGTACGGGGTCGTGAGTTCCGCCCCATCGATGAGAAAGCCCACGCTAAAATCATCCGCGCCCCCGTCACCGACGTTCTCCACGGTCGCGGATACGGTTGCGTCCTCGCCGAGCGTGAGCTGGTTTGGCTCCCAGGTGACGTTGGTGACGACCAGGTCAGGGTGGGTGCTGGCCTCGACCACGCCGGCGCGTTCAGAGACGTTCCCCGGGTCGTGTTGGACCTCGGGGTCCGGATTATGTTGCATCTCGGGCTCGACCGAGTCGCCTCCCGTATCCGAGGCACCGACGCTAGTCATGCCGATTACCAGTACGACGAGGATTGCCGACAGGACGAGGAACGCGCGTTTCTTTGTCGTCATTTGTTGAGTTGGGGTAGCCCCCGATTGATGGATTTACTACACTGTCGGAGGGAGACATATAGTATAATTCGACACCCCGGTGTGGCGAATTCCTCCACGAACTTGTGACCGACAGTATGAATCGCATCCGCTCGCTTCAGCAGGTCCCCCACCGTGCCCTGTTCGTGCGATAGATACATATTAGGATAACAGCAGAATGGGTAGATACTTATACCTTGCTATGTTGTATCATGCCGTAAAAAATAGTCACTACTCCTCGAACCGCCGGTCGACGCTTCGGGCGTGGGCTTCCAGCCCCTCGGCGTCAGCGAGCGTCGTGATCGTCTCCCGCAGCCCCGAGAGCGCGTCCCGATCGAGGCGCTGGACTGTGCTCGCACGCAGGAACGTGTCGACCGACAGTCCGCCGGCGACCGTCGCACCCCCGCCAGTGGGAAGAACGTGATTGGTTCCGGTAGCGTAATCGCCCGCAGCGACGGGCGTGTACGGGCCCAGGAACGCGCTCCCGGCGCTGTCGATATCCGCCAGGATCGCCTCGTCGTTTTCGGCCTGGATCGAGAGGTGCTCGGCAGCGTACGCCTCCGCGAACGCGATCGCCTCGCTCATCGAACCGGCGAGGAGCACGCCGCTCGCGTCGTGTGAAAGCGCATCGCGGATGATGCCATCCCGGTCACGGCCGTTTAGCTGCCGGTCGATCTCGTCGATTACGCCGTCGGCCAGTTCCGGGTCGTCGGTGACGGCGACGACCGAGGCCGCTGGGTCGTGTTCGGCCTGTGCGAGGAGGTCCGCGGCGACGTAGCCCGCGTCGGCCGTTTCGTCGGCAACCACGAGAATCTCGCTCGGCCCGGCGAGAAAGTCGATGGCGACGTCACCGTGGACGGCGGCCTTCGCCGCGGTCACCCACCGGTTCCCGGGTCCGACGATCGTCGAGACTGGACCTACCGTCTCGGTGCCGTAGGCCAGCGCCGCGATGGCCTGTGCGCCACCCACGGCGTACACCCGGTCTGCGCCCGCCTCCGCGATGGCGGCGAGCGTGACGGGGTTGACGTCCTCGGCCGGTGGGGTGGCGACGGCGACGTGATCTACGCCGGCAACGACTGCTGGGATGACGCCCATCAGCGCGCTAGAGGGATACGCCGCGGTCCCGCCGGGGACGTACGCTCCGGCAGACGCGACCGGGCGGAAGCGCCGCCCGAGTTCCCGGCCGCCAACGGACTCCCGCCAGTCCTCCGGTACCTGGCGCTCGTGGAACGCCCGGACGTTCTCCGCGGCCTCTCGGATCGCCGCGAGCACGTCCCCATCGACCTCGTCGACGGCCTCCTGCGCGCGGTCGGTCACCTCGATCGCCTCCACGTGGACGCCGTCGAACTCCCGGGCGAACTCCCGGAGTGCGGCGTCCCCGTCGGCGCGTACCCGGTCGACGATCTCCGCCACATCGTCCGCTATCACGCCGACACCGGCGTCCCGGGCGAGGAGAGCGCGATGCGCGTCGTCGTCGAGGTCGTCCAGCCGACGAACCTTCATACCCGAACGTTCGGCGCTCGCGGCAAAACCGTTTCTCTCGCGGCCTGGATCCCGTTCTTCCAGCCGGACGTTTATCTTCGATGACGGGACCACGAAGAGTGCCGTGACCGATCGTTCCCTGCTGGCCGTCGAACGCGACCCCGGTCGGTACGACCTGTACGGCGGGCGCCAGTGTGAGGCGCGGCTGCTCGCGGCCGACCACTCCATGGAAACCCTCCTCGCTGACCACGTCGACTTTCTCGCCCACGAAACACTCCGTCGGTGCGACCGCGATGGGACCGAGACGTACCGCGTCCTGCGGTTTTCGCTCCCGACCGGCCGCGGTGTCGTCGGCGGAAGCGAGTGGATCGGCCGCGGCGTTCTCCTGTCGGTCAGGTACCGTCTCGACCCGGAGGACGATGGGTACGTCCGGGGATGGTTCGAGGGGGTCCGGGAGACGCTGGGTGAGTTGCTGGACGCCGGCGCGATCACCCTCCGGGAGGCCTTCGACCTGCTCGAGAACGCCATCCGTCGGTTTGGAGTCGACCGTGACCTCCTGTTCGACCCCGTTCGCGGGGATGGGATCGAGTGACGCGGCGCTTTTGTCGGTCGGTCGAGTACAGCAGGACGTGACCGACGCCAAGGAGGCCGGCGACGCTGACTCCACGGTCGATGAGGGAGAACCGCCGGTGACGCTGTCCGACCCCGCGCTGGCGGACGCGCTCGACGCCGTGACGGCGGCCATCGAGCGCGGCGACCTCGTCACCCTCTTCGGTCGGTGTACCGTCGAGTACGACGGCCGGGCCCGGAGTCGCCTCGGGGCCGGCGACCGCCACGTCATTTGCAAGCCCGACGGCACGGTTCTGGTCCACACTGACGAGGGACAGAAGCCGGTCAACTGGCAGCCACCCGGGTGTTCCCACGAGTCCACGGTCGAGGACGGCCAGTTCGTGCTGCAGAGCACACGGGAGGCGCCCGACGAAGAACTCTTGATCCGGTTCGGAGCGTTACGGCACGTCGCTGCCTTCGACGTGACCGACCCCGAGGAGCTGTCGCTATCGGGGACCGAGGAGGACCTCCGCGAGCGCGTCCTCGACGATCCATCTGCCGTCGAAGCCGGGTTTGAACCGCTCGCGACGGAGCGCGACACGCCGGCGGGCGCCGTGGACATCTACGGGGAGGACACAGAGGGCCGGGCGGTCGTCGTCGAACTCAAGCGCCGCCGTGCGGGCCTGGACGCTGTCGGCCAGCTGGAACGGTACGTCGACGCCTTGCGTCGGGACCTCCATGCCGACCGCGAAGTACGGGGAATCCTCGTCGCGCCGTCGGCGACCGAGCGTACCCGGGAACTCCTGGAAAAGCAGGGCCTGGAGTTCGTCTCGCTCGCCCCGGAGCCCCCGGAGAATGCCGTCGCCCGGGAGTCGCCGGGCAATTCCAGTGGCTCCTGATAATGTCTGTTGTAGCTGTTTACCGGTGATCGCCACCCCCGGTGGCGGCGAGCACCGGTAAGAGACTACAACAGACATTATGATAAGGACGTATACGGGTCGACAGAAGTCCTGATAGATATTCGCCGGGTACGGTGGAGGCTAATTCTATCAACAGTTCTGTCGACCCGTATACTCGGCGCAGCATTCCCCGCCCACGAGGATGTGCGGTCCTGTGATCCAAGCGGCGCGGTCGCAGCGACCGGCGCCGTCGCCTACATCATGATCCGTCGGCCCGGATTTTCAAGCCCCACGCGTGCCTACTCCCCCCATGGACCAGGCCGCAGTCGTCACCTGTCTTCTCCGCCACGACGGCGAGGTACTCCTCTTCCTGCGCGCCGACGACGCCGAGACCTACCCCGGGCGCTGGGGGACGGTGACGGGCTACGTCGAGCACGCCGACCCCCTCGCCTCCGCGCGCATGGAGATTCGCGAGGAGACCGCGCTGTCGGACTTCGAACTCATCCGCCGGGGCGACCCGTTCGAGGTCCGCGATGAGACCCTCGACCGGGAGTGGGAGATCCACCCCTTCCTGTTCGAGCCCGGAAGCCGCGAGGTGCGGACCAACGAGGAAACCGCCCGCGCCGAGTGGACAACGCCGACTGCCATCCTCCGGTGCGAGACGGTACCCGACCTCTGGGCCTCCTACGACCGGGTCCGGCCGACGCCCGAAACGATCGCCGTGGACGACGAACACGGCTCCGCCTACCTCTCGATCCGGGCGCTGGAGGTCCTGCGCGACGAGGCGGCGCTGGCAGCCGAGGGTGGAGACGGTATACGGGTCGACAGAAGTCCTGATAGATATTCGCCGGGTACGGTGGAGGCTAATTCTATCAACAGTTCTGTCGACCCGTATATCGGAGAGGTCCACACGATCGCCGAGGTCCTGCTAAACGCCCGGCCGAGCATGGCCGCACTCCGGAACCGCGTGAACCGCGCCGTGGCGGGGGAAACGACCCCGGCGGAGGCAGAGCAGAGCGCGATCGAGGTGATCGAGCGTGCCCTCACGGCCGACGAGCGAACCGCAGAGCGTGCCGCCGGGCGGATCGAGGGCCACGTCTTCACGCTCTCGCGGTCGGGGACCGTTCTCGCGGCGCTCCGGGAGGAGGCGAAGACGGGTGTCAAGGCCGCGACGGCAACCGGGGTCGAGACCGTCACAGTTGCGGAGTCCCGCCCCGTCAGCGAGGGTGTCGATGTCGCGGAAACGCTCGTCAAAACGGGCCTCGATGTCCGGGTCTGTACCGACGCCGCGATCGCACACATCCTGGCTAGCGACGAGATCGACTGCGTACTGGTCGGGGCCGACACTGTCCTTCCAGATGGGCGCGTCGTGAACAAGACCGGCACCCGGGGGGCAGCGATCGCGGCCGACCGCGAGGACATCCCCGTCTACGTCGCCGCGGCGAGCGACAAGATCAGCACGGAGCCAACTCCACATCTCGAATCCGGACCCGCGGACGCGGTGTACGACGGAGAGGCAGGGATCGGAGTCATCAATCCGACCTTCGACGTGACGCCCGCCGGCCCCGTTGACGCCGTGCTCACGGAGCGCGGCGCGCTCTCGGGAGAGGACATCGCCGGCGTCGCGTCCGAACTCCGCGAACTGGGATCGTGGCGTGAAGACTGATATACGGGTCGACAGAAGTCCTGATAGATATTCGCCGGGTACGGTGGAGGCTAATTCTATCAACAGTTCTGTCGACCCGTATCGCCGACGCCTGCACCCGCCTCGAGTCGGCACTGGAGGGACGATGATCCGCGTCGGCGTCAACGGGTACGGCACGATCGGGCGCCGCGTCGCCGACGCGGTTCGTGCCCAGCCCGACATGCGGGTCGAAGGGGTCGCCAAGCGGAGTCCCGATGCCGGCAGCTACGCCGCGGTCCGTAGCGGATACCCGATCTACGCCTCGAGTGCCTCTAACGTCGAGGCGTTCGAGACGGCTGGACTCGATCCCGCCGGGGACATCGCTGTCCTGACTGACGCGAGCGACGTGATGATCGACGCGACGCCGGCGGGCGTCGGGGCCGAGAACGCCTCGCTGTACGCCGACCGCGACACGCCGGCGGTCTTCCAGGGCGGCGAGGACGCTGGCGTAGCCGAGAGGAGTTTCAACGCGCGGAGCAACTACGAGTCCACGCGAGGGGCGGAGTCGGTTCGCGTCGTCTCGTGTAACTCGACCGGTCTCTTGCGGCTGGCTGCCCCCATCGACGACGCCTTTGGCATCGATCGGATGCACGCGACGCTCGTTCGGCGTGGGGGCGACCCGGACCAGCCGGACCGTGGACCGATCAACGACATCGTTCCGGATCCGGTGACGGTACCGTCACACCACGCACCCGACGTGAACGAGGTGCTCCCGGATCTCGACGTCGACACGGTCGGACTCAAGGTTCCCGCGACCCGGATGCACGTCCACAGCGTGAACGTGACGCTCTCGCGCGACGTTGGGACGGCCGACATCCGGAACCTACTCGCCCGGGAGTCCCGGATCGCTCTCGTGTCCGCGGAGGCGGATCTTGGATCCTGCGGCGCGCTCCAGACGTTCGCCGAGGAACTCGGCCGCCGCCGGGGCGAACTCTGGGAGAACTGCGTCTGGACCGACTCGATAACTACCGATGGGACCGACCTGTACCTCGTTCAGGCCATCGACCAGCGGTGTGACGTCGTCCCCGAAAACGTGGACGCCATCCGGGCAGTCACCGGCTCGACGGACGCTGCCACCAGCATGGCCCGGACTGACGAACATCTCGGGGTTGGGTTCCCGACCACGGCGGTGAATCCCGGCCGAGCCAAGAGAGGAGCCGGGTCCGGGAAAGCCACCCAGCGTCAGCCCGAACCCCGGTGAGGTCGAGGCTCCGGACGCTGTCGACCGACAGTATCAGGAGCGTGACCGACGATCCGGGCCGGGGGGAGCGTCCCGTAAGATAGCTACGAACCATATACGGGTCGACAGAACTGTTGATAGAATTAGCCTCCACCGTACCCGGCGA
>JBDGQL010000170.1:0-1163 GCA_042219105.1 Karumarchaeum halophilus (SeqCode)
GAGGGCGACGAACTCGTCCGGGAGGTGTCACGAGGACCGGAATCACCGTCCCTGCCGGAGGTAGTCCAGCGAGACGGGACGCCGCTGTGGGAGGCCACGGAGTCCGCGGACACGGTGGTACACGGCGACGCCGACCGCGGCGAGATCACCACGGAGGCGTACGTCCCTCTCGACGGACACGGTGTCGCGGTCGTCGGAACCAGCGATCCGGCGTGGCTGAACGAGGACGCCGTGCAACTCATCGAGGTGCTTACGGGGAATCTCCTCGCGGTGCTCGACACGCTCGACCGGGAAGCGTCGCTTCGAGCCAGCGAACGACGGTACCGGACTCTCGCGGAGAACATTCCGAACGGCGGCGTTCTCACCTTCGACGCGAATCTCGAATACCGCCTGGCGGCGGGCGAGATCCTGTCGGAGTTGGGTCTCGAACCGTCGGACGTCTCCGGGATGGAGGCCGGAACGGTGTTTCCCGACGCCGACGCCGGGGACGAACTCGTGCCACGGTTCCGGGCGGCGCTCGACGGCGAGCGAACGGACCGCCGGATCGAAATCGGCGACCGGACGATCCGGATTCACGTCGCCCCGGTCGACCCCGGTGACGGCGGGTCGATCGACACCCGCGGACTGGTGCTGGCACAGGACGTGACCGAGGAGGCACGCCGCGAGCGCGAACTGTTCGAGGAACGCGAGCGGTTCCGCCTGCTGACCCGGAGCGTCGAGGAGTACGCGTTCGTTACGCTCGACGCCGATGGCGACGTCGCGACGTGGAACGAGGGTGCGGAGAACCTGTTCGGATACGATCACGAGCGGGCCGTCGGAACGTCCATCGGGCAGTTCCATCCGACCCGTGAGTCCGGGCTTCCGGACCGGTTGCTCCAGCAGGCACGCATCGCCGGCGAGAGCGCCCACGAGGGCTGGCACGTTCGTGCGGACGGTTCGGAGTTCTACGCCGACGTCCGGTACGCGAAACTACGGAGCGACGACGAGGAGCTCCCGGGGTACGCGATGATCGTCAGGGACATGACCGACCGCCGACGCCAGCAGCGCCGGACCGAGCGGTTCGTCGAGGAGTCCGACGACGTGGTGTCGGTTCTGGACACGGACGGAACGATCACCTACGCCAGCGGTTCCGCCGACCGGGTGCTCGGCTACGACCCCGAGGA
>JBDGQL010000170.1:1263-20436 GCA_042219105.1 Karumarchaeum halophilus (SeqCode)
CGATCACCTACGCCAGCGGTTCCGCCGACCGGGTGCTCGGCTACGACCCCGAGGATCTCCTCGGCGAGAGCCTGTTCGACCACGTCCATCCCGACGACAGGGAGCCCACGATGGAGACGTTCTTCGGCACCATTCGGGATGGGACCGGGAGAGCAGGAATCGAGTGCCGGATCGAATCCGGGGACGGCGAGTGGTTGACCGTCGACGCCCGGCTTCGAAACGAACTGGACGACGACGCCATCGACGGGATGTTGCTGTATCTCCGGGACGTGACCGAGAGCAAACGGCGGGCGCGGCGCTTCGAGAGCATCTTCAACCAGACCTTCCAGTTCACGGGGCTGTTGGACCCGGACGGGACGGTCATCGAGGCCAACGACGCGGCGCTCGAGTTCGGGGGGTTCGACCGCGAGGACGTGATCGGCGAGTTCTTTTACGACATCCCGTGGTGGACCCACTCCGAGGAGGTCCGCGAGTCCGTCCGGGACGCGCTCGAACGCGCGGCCGACGGGGAGTTCGTCCGGTATGAGACGAAGGTCCAGGGGGCCAGCGGCATGGGAACGATCGACTTCTCCGCGAAGCCGGTCACCGACGAGTACGGCGAGATCACGTTGCTCATCGTGGAGGGTCGGGACATCACGGCACAACAGGAACGCAGACGCCAGATGGGGATGATGCAGCGGGTGATGCGCCACAACATGCGAAACGATCTGAGCGAGATCCGGGGGTACGCGGGTCTCCTCCACGAGGAGACGGACCCGGACAAGCAGGCGGAGTACTTCGGCATAATCGAGGAGGTTCTGGACAGGTGGGAGAGCGTGGCCGAAAAGATGCGCGTGATCCGGAAGTTGTTGCAAACGCCACCGACGCAAGGATCCGGCCGCGAGGCGACGGGACTCCTCGAGGACGCCATCTCGGAGGCAAAGAACGACGTTCCGGACGCGTCCATCGAAAGCGACGTGTCCGTGGACGATACGGTGATGGTCTCCTCGGAACTGGAGGAGGCGGTCCAGGAACTGATCGTCAACGCGGGCCAGGCGTCCGACCGAAACGACCCCCGGGTCGAGGTACGGGCGTCCGGATCCGGGGAGGACGGTATCGAGATCACCGTCAGCGACGACGGCCCCGGTATGCCGGACGTGGAGGTCGAGGTGCTCGAATCCGGCGACACGACGGCGCTGAGCCACGGCGAGGGCCTCGGACTGTGGCTGGTGCGGACGGTCGTCGACCGTGCGGGCGGCGACGTGTCAGTCGAGAGCAGCTCGGAGGGCACGACGGTCGTTCTCCGGATTCCCGAGCGTCGGTCGGTCGGCGGAGACGACCGTCCCGCTCGGAGTGAGTGACCGCGGGCGCTTCCAAACCGTTTATACTCCCCACAGACCGAATCGCATACATGGCCAGACAGCAGACAGAAGTGCGCGAACTCCAGGAGGGGCGGTACGTCATGATCGACGACGTTCCGAGCGAGATCACGTCCTACAGCACGGCGAAGCCGGGCAAACACGGCAGCGCTAAGGCGAGCATCGACGCGAAAGGCGTGTTCGACGCGAAAAAGCGCAGCCTCTCACAGCCGGTGGACGCGAAGGTGTGGGTGCCGATTATCGAGCGCAAGCAGGGCCAGGTCGTCAACGTGAGCGGTCCTGGGGAGGCCCAGGTGATGGACTTAGAGACCTACGAGACGATCACGATGAGCGTGCCCGAAGAACAGGATCTCGAGGCCGACGACGAGATCGAGTACCTCGAGTACGAGGGCCAGCGCAAACTCGTCTGATGATCTCCGCTGAGGCCGTTTCCCGGGGCGACCGCAGGAACGCGCGCGGTCGCTCCCGGAGGGACTCACGACGGAGATCATGACGGGGTTTCCCGGCGCGAACGCCGACCGCGGGGAAGCGAC
The DNA here is from genome assembly GCA_042219105.1 of Karumarchaeum halophilus (SeqCode). Lineage (GTDB taxonomy): Archaea > Halobacteriota > Halobacteria > Halobacteriales > Hikarchaeaceae > CAYSJP01. The sequence goes on from JBDGQL010000170.1 coordinate 3,155, forward strand.
GTACGCCGTGGTCGGGGCGCCGCTGGACGCCACGACGTCCTTCCGGCCGGGGACGCGGTTTGGGGCCGACCGTGTCCGCCAGTTTGCCCGGGGGTTCGAGGACTACGACCACCACACCGAACTGCGGTTTTCGGATATAGCTATCCACGACCACGGTGACGTGCGTGCCTGGAACGCACCCGGCGAGTACGTCGACCACCTGACGAGCGTGCTTCGGGAGTTCCGCCAGGGCGGCGCCGTTCCCCTGCTCGTGGGTGGCGAACACACCGTCTCCGTCGCCGGGGTGCGGGCGACCGACCCGGATGTCTTCGTTTGCCTCGACGCGCACCTCGACCTGCGGACCGACCTCGACGGCGATGAGTGGAGCCACGCGACGGCCACACGTCACGCACTGGAGACGGCCGAGGAGGCGGTTATCCTCGGGGCACGTGCCGGGAGCGAGACCGAGTGGGACCGCGCCGGACGCGGGGACGTGACCGTCGTTCCCCCGGCGGAGGTTCCGGCGTGGAAGCCGGCTTTCGAGGGCGAGGCGTACCTGAGCGTCGATGTCGACGCGGCCGATCCGGCCGTCGCACCCGGGACTGGAACCCCGGAACCGTTCGGGCTGGACGCGGCGACGATGCGAGACGTCGTTCGAAGTCTCGCTCCCCGTGCGGTCGGGTTCGACGTCGTCGAGGTGAACGATCGCGACCACGGCGAGGCGGCCCTCCTCGCGGCGAAGCTGCTGCGTGCGTTCGTCTTTTCACACGCGAGTGAGGAGTGATAGGATCGGTTGGAACTGTTCACCGGGACGACCGCACGCGTGCAGTCGATCCGGGAATGACTTATACTGTCGGCTGTAAGTTCGTGGAGGAATTCGTCACCCCGGGGTAGCGAATATCTCCATCGAGTCACAGCCGACAGTATTACAACCGACCCTGTGAGAGGTATGCCAGGAGAGCAGACGATGGACCTGAGCGAGATGGCCGACCGGTACGACGACCGTCTCCGGACCGTCGACTACGCCGACCTGGATGCCAGCGCGAACGGTCTACAGGTCGGCCCGGAGGAAGCGGAGATCGAACACGTCGCCTTCGCGGTCGACGCCGCGATCGAGACGATCGAGCGCGCCGGCGACGCCGGCGCCGACCTGCTCGTGACCCACCACGGCCTGATCTGGGACGGCCTGGAACGAGTCACCGGCCGGGATCACCGCCGGATCGCCGCGCTGATGGAGAACGATCTCGCGCTGTACGTCACCCACCTCCCCCTGGATGGCCACCAGGAACTGGGCAACGCCGCCGGGGTGGGCGATCTCCTGGACCTCGATGATCGCGCCCCCTTCGGCTCTCTTGGACCCGAGCACGTGGGACAGCGGGGACGCCTTCCCGAGTCGGTGAGTGGCGAGGATCTGCGGGACCGGCTGGCTGGAGAGGTAGACCACGAGGGTCGGGTCCGGCTGTTCGAGTTCGGTCCCGACGCGATCGAGTCGGTCGGAATCGTGACGGGAAGTGGGGCCGACTGGCTCCCCGAGGCGGCCGAGGCGGGCCTTGACGCCTTCGTCACGGGCGAGGGAAAACAGAAGCTGTACCACGACGCGAAGGAGCTGGGCGTGACCGTGGTTCTCGCCGGGCACTACGGGACCGAGACGTTCGGCGTCGAGTCGCTCGCGTCGCTCGGAACGGAGTGGGGACTGGAGACGACGGTTCTGGACTGCCCGACCGGGCTCTGAAATACTGTTGTCGTCTCGTACCGGTTATACTGTCGAACACCCACGGTGACTGGTTCGTGTCCGGGTGTATGTCCATCCCGGTGACGGCGATCACTCCGTCCGCCAGTCGGAGACTCCCAGTACGACGTCACACTCCGGACAGGTCCACACCTTCGGCGTACTCGCTGCAGGTGCTTTCTCGACTCGGTTCGCCCACTCCGAGATGTCGGCGTCGCATTCTGGGCAGATCGTCATGTGGTGTGATATCACGTCTTGTTACTTATTGATTATGGTGAATAGGGGTTCACATACGGATATACACCCGGACGTGATTTGTTTAACCTGTGTCGTCACAAACCTGGAGCATCACGAGCCGAATGTACTAATCTGGTGTCGTGGCAGTTAACAGAGTCACGTCCGGGTGTATAAGACCGTCTTCAGCCGTCCTCGCCTGCACTAGCGACCCGCCGTTCCATCGCGGTCAGGTACGCGGCGGCGGCAGCGCGATCACCGGGCTCCGTGGCGCCGCTATCCGCCCGAGGGTCACCCTGACGCTCCGTATCATCCCGACGGTCCACGTCGTCCCCGATCAGCCGGCGGACGCGCCCACAGCCGTGTAGCAGGCGGTCGCGAAACGTCCCGTCCGGAAGTTTGTTCGTTGCGACCGTCTCCGCCGTGGTGACCGTCTCGATGGCCGTCTCCCGGTCGTCAGCGGCCAGGGCGTCGTGCCCCTCCGCGAACAACTGCGTGAGCACGGCGCGTACGTCTGGAGGCGGGTCTACGACCACACTTACTGTTTGACCCCGAATGTAAGAAGGCTGACGCCGGCGGCGCCACCAGGGTTTAAGCTACGGGACCCTGCCCTTGTAGCATGGCCGAACAGCCGACGCCCGAGAACCAGGTGAACGTTCTGGGCGAACCCCTACAGTCCTGCAGTACCGACCCCGAAACCGGCTACCTGCGCGATAGCTGCTGTGTGGCGGTGCCGGGCGACCGCGGCGAACACCACATCTGTGCCGTGGTCACCGGTGAGTTCCTCGAGTTCTCTCGCGAGCGGGGCAACGACCTCATGACGCCCCGCCCTGCGCTCGAGTTTCCAGGGCTCGATCCCGGGGATCGCTGGTGTCTCTGTACCGGGCGGTGGATCGAGGCACTCGAGGCCGACATCGCGCCGCCCGTGGTCCTCGCGGCGACGAACGAGGCGGTCCTCGATCGAGTGGATTTAGAAACTCTTCGGGCGTACGCGGCGGACCGGTGACCGCGTGCCGGGCCCCCTGGTTCATTCGCCGAAGAAGGCGTCCACGAGTCGGCCCTCGGCCTTCCGGAGGTGGCCGTGTAGCGTCGGGGGACTGATTTCGAGCGATTCTGCGACTTCTTCGGCGCTCGACTCCCGGGGCCACTCGAAGTAGCCGGCCCGGTATACGGGTCGACAGAAGTCCTGATAGATATTCGCCGGGTACGGTGGAGGCTAATTCTATCAACAGTTCTGTCGACCCGTATATCGTCACCACAATGTATACTGTCGGACAGAAGTATTGATAATTCGAAGGCCCCCCGTCCCGGGGGTTCGATTATCAATGTCTCTGTCCGACAGTATACAACAGACATTATCATTACTGGGGGCGGACAGGCCGCCTCCGTAGGACGGTTCGGAATCCGCTCCGTTCCGACCGATTCCTACTCCTTGGTTGGACGGCCTGTCAGTTAAATGTCACCGTGGGAAACTCCGAGGAGTATTTGAACGGTGGTCTGTTACCACAAGTGACGGCGCGTACGTATCCACGCCGTGAACGGCGTGGTATACTGTCGGACAGAAGTATTGGTAATTCGAAGGCCCCCCGTCCTGGGGGTTCGATTATCAATGTCTCTGTCCGACGGTATATACGGGTCGACAGAAGTCCTGATAGATATTCGCCGGGTACGGCGGAGGCTAATTCTATCAACAGTTCTGTCGACCCGTATACTCCACCTGGTTCGCAAATATCGGCGCGTCGAGGTGGTTTCTGGCGGTCTCAAGTTCATCGACCTCGAAGTTCGAGACGCCGACGTAGGTCGTCCGCCCACGCTCGCGGAGTTCGTTTAGCGCGGGTAGCGTCTCGCCCGGAGCGTACTCCCCGCGGGGGCGGTGCACGTACAGCAGGTCGACGGCGTCCAGACCCAGCCTGTCGAGACTCTCCAGGGCGGCGTGGATCGCATCCCCGTAGGCGAGGTCGTCGATCCACAGTTTCGTCGCGACGAACAGCTCCTCGCGGTCAACCCCGGCGCGTGCGATCCCCTCGCCGACGACTGCCTCGTTCTCGTAGATCCGTGCGGTGTCGAGGTGGCGGTATCCGAGATCGATCGCCGTTTCTATCGTCGCCGGATCGTCGATTCTCATCGTCCCGAGACCGACCGGGGGGAGTCCGCTTGCAGTCTCCGGGTCACTCATGGAAGATCGCCTCCGCCGGTTCGACGGTCCGGAACGCGTTCATGAGTGTGTGGTCGGGGAGGGCGGGCATGAGCGTTGTGACGGGAGAAGGCTCTTGTCGGTTTCCGGCGTAGGGTCGCCCGGCCGATGACGAGGCACTCCACCGGAGCTTTCCCAGGGCGATGACGACCCCTATGAGTGCCGAGGCCGACCACTATAGGACCATTATTTGAGCTATAACTTCCAGAAATTCTTTTAGAGAGGTTTTAGTCGCTAAATTTTGGAAGTATATTCAATTTAATACGGTGAAATAGGGTGCTTATATCCAGTGGGAAAATTTCACGGCCAAGCGATCTGCACAAGTATTCGGTGTGGGTCCGCACTTACCGTACTGGGGGTTTGTCATCTGTTAACTCGATATCAATGACGACTGTCCCCTCCACACCAGCTTCCAGTTCGTCGAGAGTCGGCTCTCTGTCGCCACGAATCAGGATTCCTAGTCGACGAGCAGCATCCGTTCCACGGAGGTTGATAAACTCCTTGATATACTGGGCAGCGTCTTCGGGGTCTGGATGCGGTGTGGCGATACCTTGTCTGTGCTGACCCCGAACCTGCATGGACACTGGCTGGCCGCCCTTTAGATTGTGCCACCACTGACTCTGGGTGGTGACGATCAGGTGACCGTCCTTCACCCAGTATCCGACCGGCGTGGTGTATTCTGTGCCAGTTTTCGATCCGGTGAACGTCAACAACATTATCGAGTCACTCACGAGTGGGTGCAGGGGCGACCGCAACAGACGCGACATCACCGGGTTGAGGATCCTGTAGGCGATGTCGGGAACCGGCGGTCCGCGTGTTTCGACGTATCCCTCGGCATCGTTCCCCATCGGCAGCCCGTTCGACTGGGAGTCGACACGAAAGTCGTCTGAGTGGTCTTCGACGAATGCTCTCATTCCCCGAGGGCGTCGTCCGAGGAGTTGCCGGCTGTCGTCGGTCACACGGGCAGCTAATCCGAGCCGTGCAGTGGTGTAGATGCCACACATGAGTGCGATGAACCCCAGGTGTTTCCCCCGACTGCGCATCCGTCGTCCAAACGTCAGCAGAGACGGATTTGAATATCTGATGGGCCGATCTAGAACGTCGCTGAAGATGGTGGCGACTTCTTCATAGTCCAGTGCTTCGGGCCCCGTGAGATCGTAGGCTCGATTCGCGTGTCCGGGCTCGGTCAACACGACTGCTACTGCCTCACCGATATCCCGCGCGTCCACGAAACTGGTCTTCCCTTCCCCGGCTGGCACGAAAATCTCGTCGTGTTCGACAATATCTCGGCGATGGACTTCGAGAAGGTTCTGCATGAAAAACGACGCCCGCAGCAAGGTGTACTCCATATCTGTCGCCACGATTCGCTTCTCGATCCAGTGGTGAGGGATGAGGACGTTCTTCTCTGCACCGAGCGTCGAAAGGTAGGCGATACGGGCGACACCAACACGGTCCGCAGCCTCGACAAACGAGCCAATCTTCGATTTATCCACGACCGGCGGTCGAACGAGAAAGATTCCATCGACATCTGTCAGCGCACGACCCCACGTTTCTGGCTTTGTGAAGTCGAACTCGATCACTTCTCCTGTGTCCGCAATCTCGTTCGAGACAGTTTCGGGATCACGAACTCCGATCTTGATGCTGACGTCGCGGTCTGAAAGAGCGGCGACAACATGCTGGCCGACAGTTCCAGTTGCTCCGGTAACGAGTATCGACTCCGTCACTGTTCAGTCCTCCAGTAGACGAGCACCCAGACCGACACCGCTGCGACGGCCACGTGCATTGCCATGAGGACGACGACGGCAAGCGGGGTCGCAGCTGGATCGATTGCGAGCAAGGCAACGTCGGGGACAAACGACAGGAGTAGCACGCCAGCGGCAACCCGGACGAACGTCCGATCAGCATCACTAACGTACCGACCGAGAAGCCAGTAGACGACTGTTGCCCCACCCGCGCCGAGCGCTGACAGAAACGCAACGGGTGGGATAGTCAACGCGCGGAACGCCGGGACGATACCGAGAGCGTTCACGCCAAGCACGAGTACCACGTTAGCGAGTACGGCGAGCACGACAGCAAGCCCGCCTCGCATCAGCACGGACGATGAGCGGGTTGTAGTGTGTTCGGCGCTCGTCATGCGTCTGCGATCTTCGGCATTTCGTGGACGTACAGGTCGTCTTCAAGACAATCGAGGATGAACTCGGCCACGTTCGCCCGTGCAGCGGTGTCACGCATTCCAAGTGAGAGATCCGGCCCGTGCCGGAACTCGCCGGTGTGGGTGTCTTCGGTGAGACGCGGCCCGCGTACGACCGTCCATTGGGTGTCACTCTCTTTGATGAGTTCGACCTGATCGCGGGCATCTTCGAGGACTGACCGTGCTAGCAGTTTCAACAGCGCACCCATCACCCGTCCGCCGAGACTCACCGATTCTCCGTCCTCGCGGACGCCCGCACCGACCAGCGTCACGAACCGCTCGACGCCGTGTTGGCTCATCGCGGAAAGCATGTGTCTGCCGGCTTCTGTCAGCAGATCGTCCGGTCCCTCGGACGTCTGTGCGAGAACACTGACGACGGCATCGACGGTGTCGCCGTCGCCAGCGATAGCGCGTTCGACGCCCTCGCCAGTGTATGCGTCGCCTTCGACCACACTGACTCGGTCGTCGTCCCGAACTGCAGAGAGGAGTCCTCCAGCATCCCGGACGAACGCGACCACCTCGTGTCCACGCTCGAGTGCCTGTTCGACAAGTGGGCGACCGGTTCGCCCGGTCGCGCCGAATACTGCGATGCGCATACGTAGAATAGAACCGCCGGAAGGATATACTTGCAACTTCGAAGTTTCGAAGTATTGGCCTGTTTGTCGGTATTCACCCAAAGATACAATAACGCAAGCACGTATATACAAACAGCATGACTGACGTGAGCGAGCCGCCGGACATTCCAGATTTGAGCGCGGGATTGTCCCGTGAGGAGGCGATGGCCCTCCGCGAATCGTTCGACCCCGAAGAACAGGAGCGTATCCGTCAGACGGTCGCAGAGCTCCTCGACCTACTCGGCAAAACCCACACGATGGCGGTTCTGAGCGCATTTGCATTCGCCGAGGGCCCGCTTCGATTCAGTGACCTCGAAACCGAGCTCGACATCGCGCCGAACACGCTTTCGACGCGATTACAGGACTTGACACAAGCGGGGTTGCTCGACCGCGACGCCTACGACGAGGTTCCGCCCCGTGTTGAATACACGCCGACCGAGAGAGCGGAATCGCTGTTCCCTGTATTCGCTCACCTCCACCACTGGGCGATCGAGCATGAAATATATGAAGACTGACTAAACACGAGTGACTTCTGTGTGTCGCCTTTACTCACGGTTTTCGAAGCTGGAGATATTAGTGAGAAGCGACCGAATGGTTGACATGGAGAAAATCTCCATCGACGAAATCGAACCGAGCGCATTCGGAAGCGATATCGACCGACGTGGGCTTTCCGACCCGCTCGGGACCACCGACGTCGCTCTCAACCGCTATCGGCTCGACCCGGGCGAGCGGTTCTCCGGCGGGATGCATGCGCACATGGACCAGGAGGAAGTCTTCGTCATCGTCGAAGGCAAGGCGACGTTCGAAACGATGGACGGGGAGGTGACCGTCGGCGAGGGAGAGGCAATCCGGTTCGCACCCGGCGAGTTCCAGTCGGGGAAGAACGATAGCGATGAAGACGTCGTCGCGTTTGCGATGGGCGCACCCCGTGATAGTGAGGACGTACGGGTTCCACAGGACTGTCCGGAGTGTGGACATGACAACATGCGAGCGATCCCTGGTGACGATGGATTCGACCTCCAGTGTCCGGAGTGTGGCGCAGAGTTGGAGAGCTGAGACTGCTCCGCTAGTCGGTGGTCTAACTCAGCCCCAAGGAGCTGTCTTCCCCAAGAGCATACACCCCGTTGCCGGGAATATCGCATCCGGTGAGGCGACCGCATACTTCGAAATCAGCATAGCAGAACACGTTCCGAGAAAATGACCGACGAACTCGTCGCTGACCGACTGTATCGACTCGACCTCGGCAGGGTGAATGCCTACCTCGTGGATACCGGCGAGACGACGCTGATCGACGCGGGAACGCCGAACGCAGTAGACGACCTCCGAAGTGAACTCGACGACGCTGGATACGATACGGTGGACATCGACCGAGTGCTCATCACTCACTTCGATCTCGACCACGTCGGAACGCTCGCACACATAGAGTTTGACGGCCCGATCTACGCTCTGGAACCGGATGCGAGCTTTCTCGATGGCTCCCGCAAGCCACCGCTGTCGAATCACAAGGGGCTGTTGCAGCGACTCACCGACGTCTGGCTGACCCGACCGTCGATACCGGTACAACGTCTCAGCGACGGTGAGTCGGTCGCGGGGTTCGACGCCCATCACGCGCCGGGGCATACGCCAGGACACACAGTCTATTTCCACGATACACTGGACGTTGCCTTCCTCGGTGACCTCGTGGCCGAAGAGGATGGCTCCCTTACAACTGCACCGTGGATACTCACCTACAGCACGTCAGAGAATGCGGCTAGCGTTCGTGCTCTCGCCGATTCCGGGCGCTCGTTTGACATCGCTACAATGGGTCATGGCACGCCACTCACGGAGAACGGACGTGAAGCACTCGCTGAGTTGGCTCGACAGTTTCAGTGAGCACAACTCTCCACAAGGCGCGGCGAGAACGGACGTAACAGAAGGTGTGTCGTCAAGAGAGACCGAAAAGACTCTGACTTCGTTGTTTGTAGTAACCTACAGACTTCGAAGTTGGAAGCATAAAACTACAGAGCGCGTAGCGGAGATATGTCATCACCGGAATCCGAGTCAACAATCGAATCCTCCACAGAGGACGAAAGAACGGACCCTGTCGCCACAGAAAAGTCTGCTATCGATGTCGAAGCTCTCGAATTGATCTACTCCGACGGAACTGCCGCTGTTCAGGGAGTTGATCTGACCGTTCCCGAAGGAGAGTTTTTCGGCTTTCTGGGCCCGAACGGGGCCGGCAAAACGACCACGATCAAGGTGTTCGCGACGCTTCTGTCACCGACCAGCGGGCAGGTCCAGGTCAACGGTTTCGACGTGCGCTCGGAGCCACAGAACATCCGGGAGACGATCGGCTATATGTCCCAGGAGACGAGCATTGACCCGGAGCTCACCGCCGAGGAGAACATCCGGTTCGCCTGTGAGGCCTACGGAGTGCCGCGGGAGGAACGATCCGAGCGAGTCACCGAATTACTCGATCTTGTCGACCTCGCCGATGTCGCAGACAAGCGGGCCGAGGAGTTCTCGGGCGGCATGAAGAAGCGACTAGACGCAGCGACTGCGCTGGTCCACCGCCCGCCACTTGTCTCCTTGGACGAACCGACGACAGGGCTGGACCCGAAGGCTCGCAACCGCCTGTGGGACTACTTCCGGCGCATCAACGACCTCGGCACGACCATCTTCTTGACCACGCAGTATCTCGAAGAGGCCGACCAACTCTGTGATCGCTTGGCGGTTATCCTCGACGGCGAAATCGTCGCAGAGGGAAGTCCTGCAGACCTGAAACGCGAAGTTGGCGGCGAGGTCCTCGACGTGGAATTAGAGGACGGTCCGGCAGCCCGGGAACGGGCCGCGACGATCGCACGAGAGTTCGATGCGTTCGCCGACGCGTCTGTGACCGAAACAGACGAGGGCATCAGCGTCACCGCGGAGACCGCTCGCCAACACGGAACCGATCTGCTCGTCGCGCTCCGGGACGCGGAACTGACGGTGACCGGCTTCAACATCCGTGCACCGACGCTCGACGACGTGTTCCTGGCCATTACTGGTGAGGAACTCGACACTGACGAGATGGAGGCCGGACGATGAGTACACCAGGGGCCGACGAGGAAACGACAACAGGCTCGGGACGGCCGGACGCCCGCTCGGGGAATACGTTCATCGGGGACGTGTGGGTGAACTTCAAGCGGTGGAACCTCAAGGCCGTCCGGAATCCATTCGTCTTGGTCGTCTCGCTCGTTCAGCCGATCATCTTCCTCGTGTTGTTCACGGAGGTGTTCGGGAACGTCGCCGGGGGCGCTGTCAATCAGGGGCTTCCAGGAATCAGTTACGAGACGTATCTAGTGCCCGCGATCGCGATTCAGGTCGCCCTCGCAGCGGCTATCACCTCTGGCGTGGGGCTAGTCAACGACATCGAGAACGGGATGTTCGAGAAGGTACTCGTCACGCCGATGAATCGCACGGCGGTCTTCCTTGGCAAAACCGCCGCGGAAGTGTTCAGGATTGCGGTCCAGATTGCGATTATCCTCGGTCTCGGCGTACTGCTCGGCGCGGAGATCGTCACTGGTATCGTCGGTGCAGTCGGGATCGTCGCGGTCGGGATCTTGTTTTCGCTCTGGTTCGTCGCGTTCTCAAACGCATTAGCAATCCTCACCAGGGATCAGGAATCGACGATCATCGGTGCCAACCTGTTGCAGTTTCCGCTGTTGTTCCTGTCGAGCGCATTCCTTCCACTTGGAGCACTCCCCGATTGGATTCAGACGTTCGCTCGTTTCAATCCAGTCACGTATGGCGTTGATGCTGCACGCTCGCTCATGATTGACCAGGATGTGATGACGGTCATCGAGGTCTCTTGGTTCGGCGGTCCCCTCGACGGCGTGGTTCCCGGTGTAGTCGTCCTGATCGGACTAGACCTCGTGTTGGGCGGGATCGCAGTCTACCTGCTGTCCCGTGCTTCAACTTCAGATGTGGAATGACCGCTGCGCGAAAAGCGCATTTCTCAGAATTATCACCGATTCCTGAGAAAGATCGGACTATAGACGCACGAAAGCTGCTCACCGCGATTGGTACGGGAATTACAACCTTTCTTCTTATCGCTGTCCCGGTCATTGAACTCTTGGATTGGAGTTCTCCGCGATTATCAGTCTCCCTGTCGGACTGCTCGTGGGAGTTGTCGTGTTTGTCGGACTGTGGATCCGTGAAGACGAGCTGACAATAAACGGGTCCTCCCTCAGAAAACGCATCAATCAGCGTGAATGCGTGTCATTAGAAATAGCGACGGGACTGGATTGGGCCTGCTATCTGGATGTTGCCAGCGGGAGGGTCACCTGAACAGTCGTTCCATGCTCGACCGTGAATCCGAGTGACCCATTGACGCTATCGACCACCCACTTTGCCAGCCAGAGACCCAAGCCGCTCCCGTGCTCTAGATCCGTTTCCCTCGCTGTACCGAGAACCCGGCGTTCTTGATCAGGAAGCCCGGATCCGTCGTCGGCCACCGTCAGTTCGACGGCCCCTTCACGTATTCCCACGTTCACCTCAACGTGCGGTCGATCACCGGCGTGTTCACAGGCGTTTTCCACCAACTCCCACAGCGCATCCTCGATGATGGTCGGCGCTTCGACGATCGGCCGGTCGGTAATCGAGGCCTCGATCGTGGCCTGGGGGTAGCGTTCCCGTGCCCGATCGACGAGGGACGACACAATCTGCCCGAGGTTCTGACGAGCGGTCTCCTGTTCATCGAGCGCAGTCTGGACGTGGCGGGCGGTCTCCGCGGTCCCCAGCAGGTGATCGACTTGCTCCTGTGCGGGCCGTAACGCCGACACGACCGGTTCATCGGCACGATCCTGTGCCATCTCGAGCCGCCCCCGGACGACCTGGAGCGCGTTTCGCAGGTTGTGACGAAGCACACGGTTCAGCACCTCCAGCCCTTGCGTCCGTCGGCGGCGCTCTGTGACGTCTCGGACGAGGACCATGCGACCGAGTTGCTCACCGTCCTCGTCGGTCAGCGGTGAGGTCCCGACGCTGACGTGCCTTCCGGCGTCGGTGGTCGCGACCGGACACTGCTCACCAGCGTTCGAATCCGGCTCCTCGGCGGCTGTCCGGCGTGCTTTCGCCGTCGCCTGGCACGGCTCATCGCGGAATAACGCGACAACCGGCTCGCCGAGCAGCGCCTGCCGCTCGCGGTCGAACAGCTCTAGGGCGGCAGGATTGACGTGCACGATGCGATCCTCGTCGTCGAGAACGATGACGCCGTCCCGTATCTCTTCGACGAGGCTCCGCACCGCGGGCCAGGAGACATCCGGTAGCAGGTCCATCTCGTTGACGTGGACGTGCAGCGCGACGATCCGACCGTCGGCGAACCCGAACTCGGTGATAGCGGTCGTCTCGAAGGCGGTTCCTGTCACCGGGATGCTGGGGAACGCCTCGGTGACCGCACCGGTGGCGGTCCAGCGCACCATCGCCGTCGATCTGTCGGCGACGACGTTCTCGACAGTGACTTCTCTGAACGACGGCAGCGCTTGACGGTAGTACTGCTGCAGTTCGTCGTACGTCTCGACAGTTTCGCCGCCGACCAGCGACACCGACTTCCACTCGGCCGGGTGAGCGAACAACTCTTCGGTGACGGCGAGGTTGCGGTCGCGAACGATATCGTGGACGTACCTACGCGCGATCACCTCGTTGTGGTGTTTCTCTCTAGTGGGCGGGCGCTGGGGTGACCCCTCGGTTGCCATTAGACGACCACCCCGGCATGGTTCCAGGTGACCACTGCCGCCAGCACCAGCAGGACTGCCGCGGGGACCATCTCGCTCGGTTCGTCACCGGCGCGGACGTGCGAACCGAGCGCGCCCAGGAGGACGACGATGGCGAGAACACTCCCCCCGAGGGCCAGGAGCGGTGAGACGACGAATCCGGCCAGTAACGCGAGGCCGGCAGTCACCTCCAGACCGCCGGTTACCAGCCGGAACCACTGGGGGTATCCCAGGTGTTCGAACACCTTGACCTGCGAGTCGGCACCGGCGAGTTTCGTTCCGCCAGCAGCCGCTTCCGCGATCCCGAGTAGCCCCTGGACTCCCAAAAGCGCCGTTCCAACGATAGTCATTACTGATCCACCCCCGAGAACCCGCCCTCGAGCAGGATTTCTTCCAACGGTTTCCGGCTGTTGGGCCGCTCGCTCTCGGGGGCCTCGTCGGGCGCGTGAACGCCGATAGCCACCATGGCGTGGACTTCGTACTCTTCGGGCACGTTCAGCTCCCTCGCAGCCTTCTCGTCGTCGAATCCGGCCATCGCGTGGACGACCAGTCCACGACGGGCACCCTCGAGCGCGAGGTTCTCCCACGCCGCGCCCGTGTCGAACGCGTGCGTTCCGTTTTGCGAGCCGTCGTACTCGAAAGTCGTCTTCGAGCAGATGACGACGAGAACCGCGGCGTCGCTCGCCCACTCCCTGTTTTTCGAATAGGGAAAGCTGAGGAACGTCTCCCATGCGTCGCTTTCCCTCGTGGCGTACAGGAACCGCCACGGCTGTTCGTTGCGCGAGGAGGGTGCCCATCGCGCGGCCTCGAACAAGGGCAGGAACTCTTCGGGGTCGAGTTGATCGCCGGTCATCGACCGCGGCGACCAGCGGTTCACGAAAATCGGGTCGATATCGTGTGTTGGCGTTCGGTGCTCCGCGACGCGCTCGCGAATGTGTTGCATCTCTGGTACCCCGTTGGATCTCTGGTAGCCAGGGTCTGGTGCAGAGCATGCGCTGTGATTTAAGTTTAAGCAGTTCGAAGAGATTCCAGGGCAGTCGTCCCTGGTCAATTCACCATGGATTCAGTCACGTTCACGATACGGCAGTCGGCCGACCTCCACCCGATGTGCGAGTCGTGTGCCGGGGAGTCGTTCACCAGAGGGACGATCCACCAGTTCTCGATTCTGGAGGACGGAACGGCGGTCGTGCTCCGGGAGGTCAGCGGTGACCTGGACTGTGCTCGTAGTCTGCTGGAGAACCACTCGACGACGGTCAGCTACAGCGTCTCCGGCGGATCGGAGGGTGAGGGGCTGGCGTACGTCCACGCACAGCCCCCGGAGTCGATCGTCGAGGTGGTCAAACTCCCGAGACGACACGAACTGGTGCTGGATTTCCCCCTGGAGGGCGTCGGCGAGGACGAGATACGCGTGACGATGGTCAGCGATGACAGAACGGTGTTACAGCGCGCGCTCGCGGACATTCCCGACGACCTCGACCTGACCGTCGAACGGATCGGCGCGTATCCCGACGACACGAGCGACGTCACGGCCGTATTGACCGAGCGCCAGCAGGAGATACTGGAGGCCGCGACCGACCTCGGCTACTACGACGTGCCCCGGGAGGCGACTCACGCCGACATCGCCGAAGAAACCGGGCTCTCGGCCAGCACCGTCAGCGAACACATGCAGAAAATCGAGGCGCGAACGTTCGATGCCGTCGTCGGGTGACACTCCTTCCAGGGACCGGATCGACCACGTGCACGATCGTCCGAGTCTTTTGGGGCCCCCAGCCCCGTCGTAGCACTCCTCGCTGGGAGAAGGGACGGGATGAGGTTGTGCGATTTACCATTCGATGACCTCGCGATCCTTCCAGAACAGCCCGCTGGGGGATCCAGGTTCGACCCGCGACAGCCAAACCGGGGTGTCGGCACCCTCGTCCGGAGTTCGGTGGGCGTTCGGCCCGCCCATATCAGTACGCACCCAGCCAGGGCTGGCAGCGTTTGCGATCAGGCCGTCGTCGCCGTACTCGCCGTCGAGATACGCAGTCAGTCCGCCGAGTCCGACCTTCGAGACCCGGTAGGGTGGGTAGCCTCCGCCCATCCCTCCGGCCGTGAACTGGCCGAGATTCGACGAGAGGTTGACCACCCGCCCCCCGTCACGCTCGAGCAACAGCGGGAGGGCGTGTTTCGTGACCAGCGTGGGACCCCGGAGATTTACCGCAAGAGTCCTGTCGAAGTCCTCGGTCTCCATCCCATCGAGCGGCCCGGACCGCGGGAAGACGCCGGCGTTGTTCACCAGGATGTCCAGACGACCGGTCTCCTCGGCGATCCGGTCAGTCGCGGCCGCGATCTCGGATTCGTCGGTGACGTCCAGCCGGACCGGCCGCTGGTCGGGGGCGGTCACGTCGTCCGTGTCGCGGGCCCCGGCGTAGACTGTCGCCCCGAGGTCGACCAGCTGTCGAGCGATGGCCGCGCCGATACCCCGTGTCGCCCCGGTCACGAGAGCGACCTGGCTGTCGAGCGAGTCGTACAGGGAGACCGACCTTCCGTTCATGACGGACGTCTGGACGCAACCCAGTTATTCGTTGTCCGCCAGTCCGCTCAGCTGCGCGCTCAGTTCCCAGAGTCGCTGGCGCAACTCGGGGTCGTCGACCCCGTCGGGCACGTCGATCTCCTCGCGGCCGGTCTCGAAGAACCGCCCGCTGATCCCAGAGGGATCCGTCGTGGTCGCCAGCGGGACCACCGTCTCAGCGACCGTCCCCGGCGAAACGACACCCATCTCCGAGCGGATCATCTCGTCGGTCTCGCGCCAGGTTTCGTCGGCTTTCAGTCGGATGTCGGTGTCGACGGCACCCGGATTGACGACGGTCACGCCGACACCCTCGACTCGCTCGGCGAGTTCGAGGCTGAACACCTCGTTCGCGACCTGAGCCTGGTTGAGTGCGCCCTGCCCACGGGCGAAGTAGTCGGTCTCCCCGGGGTCGTTGAACAGCCGATCACCCCGGAGGTCGTCGAGATCAAGTTCGTCGACGGGGTTCTGGCCCGCAGCAGCGACGTTCACCACCCGGGCTGGTGCACTGCCTTCCAGCAGGTCCACCAGCAGATTTGTCAGCAGGAACCGGCTGAGGTAGTTGATTGCGAAACTGCGCTCGATCCCCTCCTCGGTCATCTCCTGCTCGTAGGGCACGATTCCCGCGGTGTGAACCAGCACGTCCAGGCGGTCGTGTGCCTCGCGGAACTGCTTGGCCATCTGTTCGACTTCAGACATCAGCGAGAAGTCGGCCTGCACGTACTCGACCGCGTCATTGTCGCTTTCCTCGACAATTTCCTGGACCGCCTTCTGGCCCCGCTCGGGGGTACTCCCGACGACGCCGGTTGTCGCCCCCAGTTCCGCGAGGCGAGTCGCAGTCGCCTTGCCGATCCCGTCGGTGCCGCCGGCCACGAGGGCGATCTGCCCATCGAGGTCGGTTGCCGTTGCCGTCCAGGGGTCGGTCGTCGTCTCTACGCCGCCGTCGGTGTGGATTCGGTCTCGAACCATGGGTGATACCACGCTGGCAAGAACGGGTCGAATCTTCCCGAGTCTGTCGCGGAGTATGCTCTGTCCCTTATATACTCGAAACTGGTTGGGGGACGCTTGTTCTAATCTCTAGACCGCAGGAGGTGCACGCGGCGGCGCTTGAGAAAGCTGTTCTGTCCAATGACACCCTCTGTTCTGAATTATAGACCGATCGGTTTGATACAGTCCAAATACTCCTCCCGTGCCTCGCCTCTAGAACCCGAGTGTAGATGTCCATCGTCTCGCTCTCCGCATCACCACGGATGTACTGGAGCACATGCTGTTTCATCCCCTCGTTCCGCATCAGCGTCGTGAACACGGTGCGGAAGGTATGCGGCGTGAACTTCTTGTGGAACCGGTCTTCGCCGTCCTCCATGACGCCTTCCTTGACTGCCGCCTCCCGTACCGCACGCTGAATCACGGTCTTCGTCAACCGGTCATCACGAATACTCACGAACAGATAATCCAAATCTGTGTCCCGACGAATCAGTTTGAACCGCTTGATCGTACGGATTGTCTCCTGGTCAATCGGCACGATCGTCTGCTTCCCGCCCTTCCGCTCACGTAACCGGACGAATCCTTCGTCAAGCATCAGATCGTCTATCTCGATCTCCAAGGCTTCCTCCAACCGACACCCGGTCTTCGCCAGCAACACAGCGACGGCCTTGTTCCGCGGATTCGGAATCGCGTTCACGATCTTCTTCGCGTTCTCCCACGTCGCACAGTCCGGACGCTGCCGAATCTGCTTCGGAATCTCCTCTAACACCACACCAGCGGGATTCCCGGTTATCTCCTCAAACCGTGGCCGCTTCATCGCGTAGCTGAAAAACGCCGACAGCGATTCGAGATATCGGCGCTTCGTGTTCTGGCTGACATCGCGGTCATCCAAGATACGCAGGTACTCCTCGATGTGCCGCACCTCCGTCTCCTCGGGCGTCAGATCGGGGAAGTGTTCGTGGTAGTACCGTTTGAGCACCCGGCTGTAGGAGTTCAGGGTTCGAGGACTGCGGCCTGTAGTCTGCTTCTGCTTGATGAAGTCGTTGATCGCGTCGTGCTTGTTCTCGTAGACCGTCTCGT
>JBDGQL010000184.1:0-19981 GCA_042219105.1 Karumarchaeum halophilus (SeqCode)
ACCGGACCGATCCCGGTCGACGATAACGTCGTGTCGAACAACACCGTCACCGGTAACGTGGACGGAATCGATGTAGGGAGCACGTCCTCGAACAATACGATCCGGGACAACGTTGCGACCGACAACGGCGATGGAATCACACTCGACGGCGTCGGGCCCAACCGCGTCCTGGGGAACAACGCCTCGGCCAACGACGTGGATGGTATCCAGTTTGGCGACTACGATGCCCCGACCGATTCCAAGACGGTCCCGATCCGGAACAACACGGCCCGCTCGAACGGAGGTGATGGGATCGTACTCGAGGACGCGGAGGCAAGCGGTCCCGCCGGACCCTTCGTCGTGCGGCACAACCACGTCCGCGGGAACGACGGCGTCGGGATCGGGATCAGCAGTGCTGACACCGTCGTCGTCGCGGACAACGGTCGCGTGAGCGACAACGGCGACGACGGGATCAGAATCGACGACAGCGTCAACGTGACTGTGCGAAACCACACTGTCGCGGGCAACAGGGTCGGATTCATCGCCCTGTCGAGTGCGTTCACCGTTGCCAGTCTGAACGCCAGCGGGAACGACGGCGACGGAATCCGGATCGACGACAGCGACGGGATCGACCTCGGCGCCACCGTCACCGCCAACGACAACGGTGGAGACGGGATCACAATCGAGAACAGCCACGACGCCTCGATCCGGGGCCTGACGACGACCGACAACGACGATGCCGGAATCGCGATTTTCGACGTCTCCACCACGGGGGAACAAAACACCATCGTGCGAAACGCGACGGTCCTCAGGAACGGCGTTGGCATCGTCGTAGATGGTGTGGAACGAGCGACGGTCGTGAATAACACGGTCCTCGACGGGAACGCATCGGCAGGTTCAGGCTTCCTCAGAGGCTTCCCCAACAGTATCGTTGACGTGGACGGGACCGGCATCGCTCTCGCCCACGACGAGAACGCGACCGTCTCCGGCAACAGCATAACGGCAAACGACGGTCACGGGGTCGTGACGATCGGTCGCACGGACGGTACCCGGATAGCCGGTAACAACGTGACTGACAACGGCGCCGACGGGATCGGGTTCCTCCGGACGAGCGGGCAAACGACGATCGCAAACAACGTCGTCTCGGACAACGGCGAGTTCGACCCCTCGGAGACGCTCACCTGGACGGACGGCGTGAACGGTCTCTACCTGGAGGACGCCACGAACGTCACGATCCGGAACAACACGATCGAGGGCAACGCCGAGTACGGCGTCGGGATCAGGGACGACAGCTACGACAACCAGATCGTGGGGAACACGATCAGTTCACACGCGACCGCGAACGAAACCGGCCACGGCGTGTTCGTGGACGGACTCGGCGTCGACTTCGGATTCCCGGCGAACAACACGATCGCGGACAACGAGATCACCGACAACGACTACGGTGTGTCCCAGTTCCACGACTCCGGCACCGTCGTCAGCGGGAACGACATCCTCCGGAACACGATTGGCGTCCGGTTTGGCTCAGACACCGACCCGATCAATGCGGTCGAAACAACGGATTGCACGGAAGGCGGGAATGAGGTTCTGGAGTTCCGTAGCGAGTTCGGTGGTTCGACGAACGGGACGATAGCGGGCAACCGTATCGAGGCCGACGGAACGGCACTCAAGATCGTGACGCACCCGTCGTACGTTTTCATCTGTGCCGGGAACGTCACTAGCGAATCCTACGACGACCCCACCGTCAAGGGGTATCTGATCGCGAACAACTCCATCCGGGGCACCGATACGCTCAACCTCACGAACTCGCGGCTCGACGTGGGCGGCGAGGCCTACAACTCCGCGTTCAACGGGAGCAACGCCTGGAACGTCTCGAAGACGGTCACCGGGAACGTTCTCGGCGGTCCCTACCGAGCGGGCAACTACTGGGCGACGCCCGGCGGAAACGGATTCAGCCAGACCTGCACCGACGCCGACAGCGACGGGATCTGTGACTCCCCGCGGACGGTCGCGACGAACAACGTCGACGAACTCCCGCTGGCAGCCGACCAGCCGGCGTTTTTCGACGTCGCGATTGATTGGACGACTTCGCCGGGCGTGAGCGCGGCTACGATGGACGTGACGGCGACGATCACCAACTCCGGCGGCGAGACCGCGACCGAGGAGATCAACCTCACTATTGACGGGACGATGGCGGGGTCGGTAACGAGTACGCTCGAT
Source organism: Karumarchaeum halophilus (SeqCode) (assembly GCA_042219105.1). Classification (GTDB taxonomy): domain Archaea; phylum Halobacteriota; class Halobacteria; order Halobacteriales; family Hikarchaeaceae; genus CAYSJP01. The sequence goes on from JBDGQL010000184.1 coordinate 2,200, forward strand.
CCCGGCCGGTCGACGACAGAGACGTTCACCTGGGACACCGGTGGCGTCTCGCCGGGCGTGTACACCGCGACGGTCACGAGCCAAGCGGATTCGGCGTCGGTTCCGGTCACGATCCAGCCAAACGTCTCGGTGCGCATCGACGCGACGAACGCGCCCGTTACCGAGACGCAGACCCTCACGGTCGAGGCGACGGTGCGAAACAACCGCGAGGAAGCGATTACGGAGACGATCGAACTGCTCGATTTCGGCGGCGTCGCGGTCGACAGCCGGGAGGTGAACCTGGGCGCCGGTGAATCCGCGCCGATCACGCTGTCTTGGGCGACCGCGGTCGGTGAGGAAGGCACCGGCGACGTGACCGTCAGGAGTCCAAACGACGCCGCGGACGAAACTGTAACAGTCCGAAACGGGACGATAACGGACTGCACCGTCATATCGAGGCCAGGGGTGTACCAACTCGAAAGCGACCTCGCGTTCAGCGGTGACGAATGCCTCGTCGTCGAGTCGAGCGACGTCAGTATCAACGGCGGGGAACACGAGATCGTCGGCTCCGGTGACGGGACGGGTGTCCTGGTCGACGTGGCGGATGGTGCAGACGAAGACCTCGCAGTGAGAAACTTGACCGTCCGGGACGTCTCTGACGCGATCGAGGTCCCGGTGCCCGATCGGGAGGCGGTCTCGGGTATCAGCGTCACCGGCGTCACGGCAGAGTCGATCGGTGACGACGCGCTCTACTCGGAGGTCGGCGAGAACGGTACGGTCGCGGGGCTGTCGGTTCACGACAGCGACTTCGCGACCGACGACGACGGCGTCGTCCTCGACGCCGACGACGCGGACGCCACGGTTCGCGGCGTGAGTGTCACGGAGACGACCCTGAACACGGGCGATATCGGCGTCGAACTGTACCTCGACTACGATCGCACCGCCCTCGACGGGTTCGAACTCGCGAACAGCACGGTCGAGGCAGGCGGCGAGGCCGTCGAACTGGACGCGAGCGACGTGAAGACGACGGTCCGGAACATCCGGGTTGCGGACAGCACCCTGAACGCGTCGAACACCGCGCTCGCGTTCGACTACGCCGGCGACGACGCGACGTTCGAGTCGGTCCGAATCGCGGACAGCCGGATCCGGGGATCCACCGGGGTCGAACTTGTCGGTACGGCCGCCGACGTCCACACTCGAGGGATCGACATCCGAGGCAACGACATCGCGGTCGACGACGATTACTCGGAGGCCGTCGTGTTCGACGTTGCCGGGGACGGAGCCATCTTCGAGAACGCCACGGTCGCGGAAAACTCGCTTGCCGGCGACGCGATTCAGGGTGGGATCGGCATCACGCTCGACCCGTCTGGTGGAATTGACGATCACGCGGTGGTGCGGTCGACGGCCATCCGGAACAACTCGATCCGGTCGGTCGGGGACGGCCTCGACGTGACGTTCTTCGGTGACCCCGGGGCCCACGAACTGAACGTTATCGGAAACGAGATCACCAACGTCACGAACGATGGGATCTCCCTCGACGCCACGCTCGACCCTGGCTCGGAGATCCGAATCAGGGAGAACAGGATCGAGAGCGCTACTGGGGCGTCGGCAGACGGTCTCACGATCGACCCCGAATCGTTCGATAGCTCCGGAAGTGGTACTCTCTCCGTGCGTCGAAACGTCTTCCGGACCGGCCGCGACGCGCTCGTGCTCCAGTCCGGACCGGTCGGCACCATCTCGATCGTGTACAACGTCTTCGACGCCCACCGGTTCGGTGTCAGGAACGAGAACGCCGCTGAACCCGGGTCCGTGGGTCGGGATCTGGCCAACGCGACGATGAACTACTGGGCGGCGGGCGATGGTCCCGGAAGCGCGGGGCCGTACGAGGATCCTCTGACCGGGACGCTCGCCGACGGGAGCGGGAGCGCCGTCTCGAACGGCTCCTTCGTGTCGGTTTCGAACGTCCGCTTCGATCCGTTTTTGACTACGGATACGACCGAATCGAACGGGTCGCTGGAGAGCGCGTTTTTCGCGGTGACGATCCTAGAGACGAACGGCCCCGTCCCGAACGGCTCTGATGTGGTCGTGACCGTGGAACTCGAAAACACGGGTCAGGCGGCCGGCAGCAAGGAGGTGACGCTGTCAGTCCTCGACGAACAGGCCGCTCTCACCGAGAACAGCACCGACGTGTCGCTGGCTGCCGGCGGAATCACCAACCTGACGCTCTCGGTGTCGACGGCGGCGGTCGACGCGGGCGGGTACACCGCCACGGTCACCACCGACGACGCGACCGAGTCGACGGCGGTCACGGTGACGGAACCCGTCACTCCCCCGCCGTCGGGACAGCCAATCGACGGGTGCACGAACATCACCGCACCGGGTCAGTACGCGCTCACGGAGGACGTCTCGGGCAGCGGGACGTGCATCGACGTCAGGGCGGACGACGTCGTGCTCGACGGGAACGGACATGTGATCCAGGGGGTCGACGCGAACAACGGGACCGGCATCCGGGCAGGATATCGCCGGGGCGGGTCGAACGTCACGCTCCGGAACGTCACCGTCCGCGGCTGGGATGCCGGGATCGAGTTCCGTGGGATCGACGACGGGCGGGTCGTCGGCGCCGAATCGATCGACAACGGCGTCGGAATCCTGGTGGGAACCGCGCGGGTCAACGTCAACCCGAGGGATCCGAGGGTGATGATCCTCGCGTCCGCGAACATGGCGCTCAGGGAGAACTCGGTTGAGCGCAACAACCGTACCGGGATCCTGCTCGACCGCGCGACGAACGTCACGATCGCCGGGAATCGGGCCACCGACAACAACGGGAGCGGAATCGCCCTCCTCGCCTCCGAGGAGAACGCGGTGTCGAACAATACGCTGACCGGGAACGACGACGCCGGTCTCGAAGTCGCCGGCAGACAGATCACGTTCCGGGAGCGCGAGACCGCCAACCGACGGGGTGAACCCGTGCCTGACCCCGACTCGAACGATACCATCGTGACGAACAATTCGGTAACGAACAACGGCCAGGGAATAAGACTCGCCAGCGCCCCCAACAGCACCGTCAGGGACAACACGGTTCGGGGGAATGACGACGCCGGGATCTTCGTGACCGGGGGCCCGCTCCTCGGAGCCTCCTCGAACCTCACGGTTGCGGGCAACGCGGTCGCCGCGAACAACGGGTCCGGGATCGTCGTGTTCGGCCCGGGCTCGCTGCCCGTGTTCGACAACGAGGTGGCGAACAACACGGCGAGGGCGAACAACGGGTCGGGCATCCTGCTCGTCGGAGCCGATGGAAACCTGATCCGGGACAACCGCGTGACGGCGAACAACGAGTCGGGCGTAACCCTGTTTTCCTCCGCTACCGACAACGAACTACGCAACAACACGGCCGCGCGAAACGGCCGGGACGGCTTCCACGTGCTGGCCTCCGGCGAGACGCTGACCGGAAACAACGCCACGGCCAACGGGAGAAACGGGTTCGCGCTCGGGGCAGGTGGAATAACCCTGTCGGGAGCCACTGCGAGCGCCAACGGACGGGATGGAGTCGTGGTGCGGGCCCCCAACGCTACCGTCGAGGACAGCGTCGTGAGCGGGAACGACCGCAACGGGATCCACCTGCGCGCGAGCGCTCACGGCGAGATCACGAACAACGTGGCAAACGGAAACGACCGCCACGGTATCCTGGTGAACCTCTCCGCCACGGACAACGAACTGGCCGGGAACGTGGCGAACGCCAACGGCGAATCGGGGGTCGCACTGTCGGGCGTTCCGGCGGCGACTCCGGAGAACAACAGCCTGACCGATACCGTAGCCAGGAACAACGGGGCGTGGGCGGTCACGGTCCGGGGGGCCACCGGAACCGTCGTCGAGGGGCTGAACGTCGGTGCCTCGACCGAGCCCGATACCACGCTCTCGTTCAAAGCCGAGAACGTGGCCGTCGGCGCGAGCGAAGCGCCACCCGCGAACCCGGACAACGAGAGCATCGGTCGGTACGTCGACGCCGAGGCCGTCGGCGCTGGCGCGTTCCTCGACGTCGAACTCCGGTACGCGGACGGCGACGCCGGCGGACTCGAAGAGGGGAGTCTCGCGATCCAGCGCTACGACGGCACCGAATGGACGGCGGTGAACTCGACCCCGAACCCCTCGGAGAACGTCGTCGCGGCGAACGTCACCGACGTCTCGACATTCGGCGTCTTCGCCACGGGGGGTAACGGGACAGACGACGAGGACTCCAGAGACCCGCCGACCACCGCCCCCGGAACGAGCGGACCCACTACCACCCCTGGAACAGACGAGCCTACCACTACCCCTGGAACGGCCGAGCCTACCACCTCCTCCGGCCAGCCCGGGTTCGGCGCGGTGCTGGCGGCCATCGCGCTCCTGTTCGCCCTCGTAACCGTCCGCCGTCGCGCTCGCTGATCCCGGGGCTCACCGACCCTGCCCATCGCCGCGCCACGACGACGGAGAGGAAGGTTTATACTGTCGGCTGTGACTCGATGGAGATATTCGCCACCCCGGGGTGGCGAATTCCTCCACGAACTTACAGCCGACAGTATTAGGCCCCCTCCGGTCCCGTCAACGAGCATGACCGAACGCGTCCTGCTCGTCGGTGGCGGCGGCCGTGAACACGCGATTGCGCGGGCAATCGCCGGATCGGACCACAACGCGGACCTGTACGCTTGCGCGTCGAACCGAAATCCAGGGATCGACCGTCTCGCGGCGGCGTACGAGACGCTCGATGAGAACGACCCCGACGCCGTACTCGAGTACGCCGAATCGGTCGACGCCACGCTCGCAACCATCGGGCCCGAAACACCCCTCGATACGGGCGTGACCAATGTCCTCGATGAGGCGGGGATCTACACCTTTGCGCCCCGCCAGGCGGAGGCACAACTTGAGTGTGACAAGTCCTTCCAGCGGGAGTTCATGGCCGAGCACGGAATCCCCGGCACGCCCAACTTTGCCGTCTTCGAGGATGTCGAGGCGGCCTGTGACTACGTCGAGGCGTACGACGGCGACGTGGCGGTCAAACCTCACGGCCTGACTGGCGGCAAGGGCGTCCGCGTGACCGGCGACCAGCTCACGAAGGCCGAGGCGGTCGAGTACATGCGCGAGTCCGACTGGGACGACTGGGTGATCGAGGAGCGCCTGATCGGCGAGGAGTTCACCATTCAGGCGTTCGTCGCCGACGGGGATCTCCGGACCACGCCTGCGGTCCAGGACCACAAACGCGCCTACGAGGGCGACGAGGGACCGAACACCGGCGGGATGGGGAGCTACTCGGGCGCGGCTGACGCGCTCCCGTTCATGGACGAGGGCGACTACGCCGACGCCGTCGCGATCATGGAGGACACTGTCGAGGCGCTGCCGGCGTACAAGGGCGTCCTGTACGGGCAGTTCATGCTCACCGCCGAGGGGCCGACAGTCGTCGAGTTCAACGCCCGCTTTGGGGATCCGGAGGCGATGAACACCCTGCCGGTGCTGGAGACGGACGTTCTCGACGTGCTGATTGCGGCCCGGGACGGTGATCCACTCCCGGAACTCGAGTTCGCGGGGCAGGCCACCGTCTGCAAGTACGCGGTTCCCGATGGCTACCCGACCGACCCGGAGGGTGGCACGCGCATCGCGGTGGACGAGGAGTCCGCGGGCGACGCCCTGCTGTTCTACGCCAGCGTCGACGCCCGCGAGGATGGTATTTACACCACGACTTCCAGATCCTTTGCCGTCGTCGGCGTCGCCGACTCCATCGACGAGGCGGAGGGGATCGCCGAGGACGCCCTCGCCGCGGCCGGCGAAGGATTGCGGATCCGCCACGACATCGGGACGTCGGATCTGGTGAAGCAGCGAATCGAGAACGTGCGCGACCTGCGTGGCCGTCATACACCCGGACACGAATAGAATATCATGTTGACTGGTTCGTGTCCAGGTGTATCGGCCATGTGGTGCCCACGCTATGAGTAACTACTATAACTCCGTTCGTACAATTTAGCAACATGCCGGACGAGCCAACTGTCGAACTCGAGGTGGAAGTCGAGGTGAACGGACAGGAACTGGAAATCGAACTCACCGATCCCGAGGAGGTCGAGGCCGACCTCGAAACAGAAGCTCTTGATGTTGAAACGGAGGTCGAAGTGGAGGTCGAAGGCAACGATGTCAAGGCGGAGGTAGAGGTCGAGGTAGACACCGAGCAACCGGATGACTCCGGCGTGACCCCCCCACACCGGCCACAGCAGATGGGCGAGGAATCGTCGTCCATGGAGGCGACACGGTCACAGGAAGACCGAACGAGTGAGTTCATCGTCGGTGAGGAGCAGTCGTAGGCCGACACAAATCCCTTATTTTCCTCGGGCGGATACTCATGTTCAGTGACTACCGGTGACGCCGGGGCGCAGATCGACCTCGGAGCCTTCTACGACGCCCTCGAAAGTAGCGGCCGGCCACTGGCGACTGCGAGGGACGTCGCGACCACGCTCGACCTGACGCAGGCCGATGCCAGCGACGCGCTCGACGCTCTCGCAAAGCGAGACGAGCTCGAACGCCTGGATGCCTCGAACGACCCCGTTCTGTACTTCCCGACCGACTGGTCGGAGACGGTCGACCGCGAGCGCGTCGTCGTCTTCCCCAACCGCCGGGAGGTCGTCGTCGACCGGCCGACGCAGTTCACCCGGGCACGCCTGGCCGGGTTCGCACACCTGATCGAGACGAACCGCGATGAGGGGTACGTCTACGAGATCCGCCCCGAGGACGTCTGGAGCGCGCCCTACGACGACCTCGAGGACCTCCTCGACAGCGTTCGTGCCGTTCTCGGCGAGCGCTCCCGACCGCTCGAAGACTGGATCGGAAGCCAGTGGGACCGCGCCCACGCTTTCCGGCTGTTCACCCACGAGGAGGGATACGTCGTCCTCGAAGCTCAAAGCGCGGATCTTTTGGGAAACGTCGCGGAGAGCCACGTCGAGGAGGACCACATCCGCGCGTGGATCTCCGACACCGAGGCCTGGGCCGCGGAGGAGGCCACCGCCGATATCAAGCGATCGCTGTACGAGGCGGGCTACCCGGTTCAGGATGAACGCCACCTCGAAACCGGGGAGGATCTCGATCTCTCCGTGGAACTCCGCCTGCGGGACTACCAGCGCGCCTGGGTCGATCGCTTTCTGGACTCGGGATCGGGCGTCCTCGTGGGTCCGCCCGGAAGCGGCAAGACCGTCGCCGCGCTCGGGATCATGGAGGCCGTGGGTGGTGAAACGCTGATACTCGCCCCGAGTCGGGAACTCGTCTCACAGTGGCGCGGGGAACTCGTGGAGAAAACGAGCCTCACGGAGGAGCAGGTCGGGGAGTACCACGGCGGCACGAAGCAGATCCGTCCGGTGACGCTCGCGACCTACCGGACCGCCGGAATGGACAGACACAGAGCGCTGTTCGAGGAGCGCCGGTGGGGGTTGGTAGTGTACGACGAGGTGCACCACATCGGGGCTCCGGTGTACCGCCGGACGGCGGATCTCCAGACTCGACACCGGCTGGGATTGTCCGCGACGCCGGTACGGGCTGACGATGCCGAGGAGGAGATCTTCACCCTGATCGGGCCGCCGATCGGCACCGACTGGGGGGCGCTGTTCGACGCCGGCTACGTCGTCGAACCGGAGGTCGAGATACGGTACGTTCCATGGGGGTCGACGGAGGCACGCAACGCCTACGTGTCCGCGCGCGGTCACGAGCGCCGGCAGGCCGCCGCCTCGAATCCGGCGAAGATCGACGAGATCGAACACATCCTTCGTGAACACCCCGGCGCGAAGACGCTGATCTTCGTGGAGTACCTGGATCAGGGTGAGGCGATCGCGGAGGCGCTGTCCGTCCCGTTCGTGAGCGGCGAGACGCCCCACGCCCGCCGGCGGCGGCTGTTCGAGGGGTTCCGGAGCGGTCCCCGTGACGTCCTCGTCGTCTCCCGTATCGGCGACGAGGGGCTGGATCTGCCCGAGGCCGAGGTGGCGATTGCGGCCTCCGGACTCGGCGGATCCCGCCGGCAGGGCGCCCAGCGCGCCGGTCGAACCATGCGCCCGGTCGGCCGTGCCCGGATGTTCGTGCTCGCGACCCGGGGGACCGACGAGGAGGAGTTCGCCCGCCGGCGGACACAGCACCTGTCGGAGAAAGGGGTCCGGGTCCGGGAGGTCTCCCCGGAGGACACGGTCGTCGACCCGCCGGAGGAGTGATAATGTCTGTTGTAGTCTCTTACCGGTGCTCGCCGCCACCGGGGGTGGCGATCACCGGTAAACAGCTACAACAGACATTATGAGATCAGACGAGATCCCGCGGTCCGCTGTCCGCTGTCCGAAAGGTACATTCAAACCCCCCGGCATCCAACGCCCGTCCGTGTCAGACGATCCGGATCCGGGTGATCGACACGACCGGACCACGAGCCACCCGACACCGGGGGCGCGGAACTCCCTCTATCGGTGGTGGGGGACGCGCAACCCGCTTCGCGTCGTGATCCAGACGGTCGTCATCGTTCTGGCCCGCTACGTTCCGCATCTCGGCGCGAAAAACTGGCTGTTCCGGCGACTCGGGATGACAGTCGGTCCGGGCGTCGCCTTCGCCCTCGAATCGACGCCGGACGTGTTCTGGCCCGATCACATCACGGTGGAGGCACACGCCGTCGTCGGCTACGACGCGACGATCCTCTGTCACGAGTACCTCCAAGAGGAGTACCGCGTCGGCGAGGTCGTGATCGGCGAACGTGCCATGATCGGCGCGGGAGCGATCGTTCTGCCCGGCGTCGAGGTTGGCGCGGGCGCCCGGGTGGCGGCGAACTCGCTGGTCACAGAGGACGTCCCGCCCGGGGCGACGGTGGCGGGCGTGCCGGCGGGAACTGTGAGCCACTCCGGGGAAGGCGAGGATGCCCGGGATTAACTCCGTCGCTTCCGGACGACGCCTGACTGTAGCGCCTTCCGGTTGGGGACGATGTACTCGGTGCCGTCGCTTTCGATGCGGGTTACGAACACGGTGAGTTCCTGAACGATCCCCTCATAATCGTCGATTATCACCTCGTCCCCGATTCCGTAGGGCTGGACGAGCAGGAGGAACACGCCCGCACCGGCTGACGTGAGGAGATCCTTGAACGCGAGGCCACCGAGAAAAACCACCCCGAACAGGTACGCCGAGAACAGGACGAGCAGGGCACTCGTCGCGACGCCGACCTGGGAGAGAGCGATCAGCGAGGCGACGTAGAAGATGCTGTACTTGACGAACGCCGGGACCAGCGAGATTTCGGGGAGTTTGACGCCCTTGAGACGCTCCGAGACGGCGAGTGCGGCCTTATCGCCGGCGACGGTCCCGACGATCAGCACGAATATGGCGACGAGGAGCTTCGGGATGAACACGGCGACGCTCCCCCAGAACGCCGCGGTGGTGCTGACGTTGGCGACCGAAAGCGCAAACAGGATCGACACCCCGACGACGACCAACCCCACGAACGCCGATACGAGGGAGATCGTCGAGGTTCCGAACCCCTGGACTGTGCGCTCGAAGGAGGTCCCCTCGACGGTTTGCTCGACGCCCATTCGATCCAGAAGCCGATGGCTCAGCCGACCGAGGAACACGCCGACGACGACCCCTGCGACGATGATGAGCGTGCCGAGAACGAGTTCCTGCTGGAGGAACGTGATGATGTCATCGACGGTTTCGCTTCCCGCTCCCGGCTGTAGTGCCGTCGCCGGGACGAAACCGGATAGCGGAGCCATCAGTACGCCTCCGGATCGAGTTCGAGCATCATTTCGCCACCTTTGAACGCGCGGACCAGCCCGTCGGATTCCGACAACACGACCGACACGGAGCTAGTGTCCCGGGTGATCGCCGCCGCCGCCATGTGGCGCGTCCCGAGTCCTTTCGGGATATCGATTCCCTCCCCGGAGCCTTCCAGATACCGGTACGCGGAGACGATTTTGCCTGCATCCGAGATCACGAAGGCGCCGTCGAGCCGCGAGAACTCCTTGAGCATCACGTTCACGATCGAGTCACCGACGTGGACGTGGGACTTCTCGAAGGGGTTGTACGACAGCGGTCGGGACTTGTTCATCACGTTCCCGGCGTCACCGACGACGAATAGCGCACCGACCGGTTCCCCCTTCTGTCCCTTCTTGCCGAGCTCGATCACCAGTTCGAGCACGTCGCGTATCACATCTGCCTCCGCACGGGAGTTGACCAGGAGGTCGTATACCCCGGTCCGGATCGACTCGGAGACGCGCAGTCGGGTCACGGAATCCAGATCGGGAGAGAACATCGAGACGACACAGACGACCGTGTCCCCGCCCTTGAAGTATCCCTGATCCATCCCCCCCTCGACGCCGAACCGGATCCTGTCGCGGACGTCCTCGAAGTCAACCGGGAGCTCGATGAAGCTCTCCGCGGACACGGTGTTATTCTTTGCCACCACAGTCACGTCTATTCCGTCGTCGACATTCGCATACTGCTCATACTCCGTCGAAGAAGGATCGAACACCACGACCGCGTCGACGTCCGCGGTCACGTGTTCCGTTGCGTCGCGAATGTCAGCCATTGACGCGAGGTACTCTCCGTGGATTTAAAAAAGGACTGCGATATGTGGCAGAGTCGGCAGCATCAGCGGAGTTCGCGCCTCCGTCCCGTCGCAACCATCGACGCGAGTTCGCCGTACGTGTACAGACCGACACCGAGAGGTTCCCGCTTGCCCGCCACCTCGCGTGTCGTGATGACGTACCCCCAGTCGCCGTCCCACGGTATCTCCTGGTTCTCGCCGGCGACGAACCGCCGTGCCTCCGCGTCGCTCAGGCCGATACAGTTCTTCGATGCCCGCCGTCCGAAGCGCTGGGCGGCGTTCGTCGTCGGCTTCCAGTGTTTCTGGCGGGTGTGCATAACCCGCATTCCCAGCGCCTCGATCCGGAGGCCGTCGGTTGCTTCGCCGGCGACCACCCAGATCTTCCCCGCCCCCTTCTCCCAAAACGTGTATTCATCGAACGCCCCGGGAGCGATCCCGAACCGGTTCTCCCACCACCCGACGATCGATTCGCGCGTCGACCTGCCCTCGACGGAGCGATCGGCCTCGGTTGCCGGAAGCCGGGCGAAGCGGCCGCCGTCGTTTCCGGTACTCATCCCGTCACCTCCACGTTCGCACAGAAGAACCCGCCCGTGTCGGAGCGGTGTGGCCAGATTCGCTTCGCCCGCCTGACTGCCCCGTCGTAGCTCTCGCCGCGCCACTCCGTGACGCCCGCCTCCGAGGGGAGAGGAAGATCGAACGACCGGAGTCGACAGTCCTCCGACCCGAGAACGGCATCCAGCACCGCCTCGTTCTCCTCCGGCGCGAACGTGCAGGTGCTGTAGACGACCGTCCCGCCGGGTCTCGTGAGCCTTACCACGCGTTTCAGGATGTCCCGCTGGAGCGTGGAGACGTCCTCGAGAAACTCCTCCGACCAGTCAGCGAGGGCCGCGGGGTTCTTCCGCACTGTTCCTTCACCCGAGCACGGAGCGTCGACGAGGGCCGCGTCGACGGCGTCGAACCCCCACTCCGAAAGGGAGAGGTGCCGGGCGTCCCGGTTGGTGACGGCGACGTTCGTCACTCCCAGTCGCTCCATGTTCGACCGTAGGGGCGCCAGTCGGCCGAGATTGGCGTCGTTGGCCAGGATTCGTCCGCGGTCGCCCATGCGGGCCGCGAGTTGCCCGGTCTTGCTTCCCGGCGCGGCACAGGCGTCGAGCACCCGATCGCCGGGGTCGGGGTCGAGAACGGCCGGCGGAACGGCCGAGACCTCCTCCTGGCCGTGGAGCCAGCCCAGAAAGTACGGCCAGGTGGTGCCCGGCGTGTCGGTGTCGAGTTCGAGGAGGCCGTCGTGCCACTCGCGGCGGTCGACGCCGACGCTCTCCTCGCGGAGAGCCTCTCTCGCCCGGTCGACGGTCGCCTTCAGAGTGTTGACTCGCACGAGGTGGGGAAGCGGCCGGTCGCAGGCCGCACGGAAGGCGTCGTAGTCATCCAGAAGGGGCTCGTACCGCGAGAGGACCTCGTCCATTATCCGCATCTCGCTCCTGTGGGGTTTTTGAGTTACGGAACGCGTCCGCGCCGCGGGCCCTCACAGCCTCTTTTCCATCGCGACGTGTGGGATGCCAGCCTCCTCGAACTCCTCGCTGACGCGCTCGTAGCCGAGCGCCTCGTAGAACCCGGCGGATCGAATCTGGGCGTGCAGTCGCGCTCGCTCGAACCCCTGCTTGCGGGCGGTCTCCTCTACCGCCTCCAGGATCGTCCGCCCGAGGCCCCGCCCACGATAGTTCCGGAGGACCGCCATGCGCTCGATCTTCGCGGTCGGCTTCTCGCGCTCCACGGTAGGGACGTGCTCGTATTCCCTGAGGCGCGCTACCCCGACGGGGTCGCCGGCCTCGTAGGCCACGAAGTGCGTGGACTCCTCTTCGTGATCGTCGACTTCGAGGTCGGGGTCGACGCCCTGCTCGTCAACGAACACGCTGTAACGCACCGAGAGAGCGTCCTCGTACCCCTCGTCGGTTTCGACGACGTGGACATCCGTCATCGGATCGCGGTTGTGGTCGGACGGTGAAGTGTCGTGCGTTCGGTTGCCGTCTTGACCTCCTCCTCCGCCTGAAGGCGGAGGAATCCCAAGCGTTGGGATATTAGGGTTTACACGTCACTCGGCGGTTGCTCGCGGTTGGAATCCGCGAGTCCGGCTGAACTGAATGACGCGAGGCTGGGCCAAACAACCGTTACCGCTATCCCCCAAGGGAGGAGTCACGGGTAGCGTTTTCTGTCTGATGTTATCGGCTCCGTTCACGTCGCCATGTGCGACAACGCCACACCGGTCGCATTTCCACAGTCCACGTTCAACACGGCTGTCACCATCCTCGTGCCCACAGACACTACACGACGATGATGTCCCGCGTTCGTCCGGCATTTCTACCTCGATACCACGCTCACGGGCTTTGTAGTCCAACAGGTTCATCACCCGCTTGTACGCCCAGTTGTCCAGACGCTTGTTGCCGTGTCTGCCCCAGTCATCGTCGTCTACACCGCTCGGGTCGCCCACAACGAGCGTTCCAACGTTGTGGTCAACACACCGTTCAACAATGTCTTTCGACAGGGCGTGCAGGAAGTGGTCTTTCCGGCGTGACAGCTTCTCTCGCGCCCACTCTGCTTTTTGGCTGGGGCCGTGGGGCCCTTCTGTCTGGTACTCTTCTTGCTGGAAGTAGTGTTTGTCTTCGCGCACCGTGTTGCCCGGATACAACAGGGCATCGTCAGGGAACGCGACTGCGGCAGGGTTACAGATGCCAAGGTCAACGCCTGCGGTGTTCTCTCCGGGCGACTCGACACTAACTTCTTTCTCGCAGACGACGTGCAACTCCCATCGACTTTTTGCGCTGTTGTAGACAGCACGCACCTGCTGAATATTCTCCAGTTCAACCGCTGGTGGTGCTTGGTATTCGCAGAGGATGAAGTCGCGCCCGTCTTTGTGGGTTTTGCCTTTGCTGAGGCGGAGTCTGCCGTGTTTCGTGTCGTGACGGATACCTTTCTTCTTCCACGTCACCGTTGAGCGTGGGTGTTCCTCGTGGACTCTGTTGCCATCCTTGTCGTAGTAGTTGCGTTTGCGGTAGCCCGGTGGGTTGTCCCGGTCGTCGTCAGAGCCAAACCACGAACTGAAGGCTTCAGAAAGCTCTTCGAGAACTTTCTGACTGGACTGCGAATGCAGTCCCTTGTATTTTGGATGGGTTTTCAGTTCGCGTTTGAGTTCGTTTTCGTCGGGAATTTCGCCGGTTTCGTCCCACTGTTGTTGGATGTAGTAGTTGGCGACATTCCAGAGTTTGGATGCCGACCAGCCGTGTCTGTCAAGCGCACCAGCCACTTGCGAGTGGTTCTGGATACGGCAAACGTAGGTACGGCGTGTTGTCGGCATCCGTTAGGTATTGTTATGAACGACTATTTTTTAAATATTGTGGAATATCCAGCAGTGGTGTATCCGGTGGACTGTTGCCCGGAGCGACGGCGCGTATCCACGTCCCCAGAAATCTCCGATTTCTGGTGTGCGAACGAGACGCGAAGCGTCTCGTCAACGGCCTGAAGGCCGTGGTATTGCGCCTGCTCCGCCTATAATGTCTGTTGTAGTCTCTTACCGGTGCTCGCCGCCACTGGGGGTGGCGATCACCGGTAAACAGCTACAACAGACATTAACAGTCGACGTGTGGACGGGGGTCGTCAAGGTTCGAAGAACACTGCCGTCCCGATCAACACGATCGCGAACCGCTGTAACGATTCTCCGAGCATGATCCTATTATATAATATTCATGAATGAGTTTTGGATTCACGGCAAAATTTGATCGAACGGTCCTGCCGTGCTGCCGGGAACCAGCAATATATGATCCCTCGGCGAGACGCCTCATGTATGGACTTCGGTTACCACAACGCCTCGTTCGTCTACGACGGTGACGACTCCCTCGCGGATTCGATGGCAGAGCGTGCGAAACTGGTCGAGGATGCCGGATTCACGTGGTTCACGCTGATGGATCACTTCTGGCAACTCGCCGGCATCGGCCACCACGATGAACCGTTTGTGGAGTGCTATTCGGGCCTGTCAGCGCTCGCCCGCGAGACGGATTCGATGGATCTCTCCGCGCTGGTGACCTGCGTCCACTATCGCAACCCCGCCATGCTGGCGAAGACGGTCGCCTCGCTCGACACGCTCTCGGAAGGGCGGGCGATGCTGTCGATCGGAGCGGGGTGGTACGACGAGGAGTACGACGCGACGGGCATCGAGTACCCCGACGACGCCGAGCGGATCCGGCAGATGCGCGACGCCATCGAACTGTGTGAGACGGCCTGGACCGAGCCCTCGCCCGTCGAGTACGAAGGCGAGTACTACGACCTCGACGGCCTGTATCTAAACCCCAAGCCCGGGGAGGTCCCGGTCATGATCGGCGGCGGGGGCGAGCAACTCACGCTCCGGGTGACCGCCGAGTACGCCGACGCCTGGAACATCCCCGGGAGCGATCCCGAGACGTACGCGCACAAACTCGACGTACTCGAGGGCCACTGTGCCGACTTCGGCCGCGAGTACGACGACATCGAGAAGACCGTCACGCTGTCGACGCTGATCCGGGACTCGACGGACGCAGCCCACGAGGCGTACGAGGACCTCTTGACGGAAAGCGAGAGCGGCCCGACGTCCCGGGAGGAGTTCCGTGGACTCGTCGGGACCGAGAGCGACGTTGCGAGACTGATCGAACAGTACCGCGAGCTTGGCGTCGACACGCTCCAGATCCAGCCCATAAAAAACGACCGCGAGTCGACGTTGCGGTTCATCGACGGCGTGATGCCGGAGTTCGCGTAGCCCGCAATCGGGTCGGCGTCGTGGAGAGTCTATGGCTATCGCCAGTTCTTATACCTGTCGTTGTACCTCCGGGGTGGTCGGTTGAGGCACACGGAGTTCGACGACCGTGCCACGGGGGTATCCGTCCTCGATCTCGATGGCGCCGTCCACGTCTTCAATGATCCAGTGGACGAGCCAAAGCCCGATGCCGCTGCTGTGTTTGAGTTGGGTTTCCTCCTTCCGTTTGAACACCTCCCGCTCCTGTTGAGGCATACCGGGACCGTTGTCGGCGACCCGAACCACCACATCACCGTTGTCCGGCGTCACGGTGACCTCGACCTCTGGTGGGGTGCTGTCGTTGTGTTCGATGGCGTTCGTGAGTACATTTTCGACGGCGGGGTCGATCAGCCCGTTTGATATGACATATATTTCCTCCGGCATGTCGGTCCGGATCCGGGGGTTAGAGAACGCCTGTTTCAGACTCTCGACGTTCTGTATGATGACGTCGGTTATGTCCACGGTCGTTGTGGTTTCATCTCCGTCCTCGATCGTCTTCTCGATGTGGCGGGCGTTCTCGCTGAGTTCGAGTATTTTCCGGCTCTGATTCTCGATGGCTCCGAGTGCTGGAGCGTCATCGACGGCCCGCCGCAACTTCGAGACCTCCCCGAAAATCAAGTTGATCTTGCTGCGAATGTCGTGTCTGAGCACTCGGTTGAGCACGGTGAGGCGCTGTCGGTGCTGTTGCATACGGGATTTCTGCCGGCGGAGCCGTTGTTCGCGTTCAACCCGGTCGAGAGCCGAGGTGAGCGTCGATGCCAGCACCTCGAACAAGCTTCGGTCCGTGTTGTCGAAGCTGTCCGGCCGCTCGTTGGAGGCGATGAATACGCCGTGATCGCCCACGGGATACACGAGCACACACCTGCTTCGTGGCTCTTCGGTCAACGATTCGAGTTCCCGGGTATCCGGCACGTACAGCGACTCGCCGCGCTCGAACACCCTCCAGATCATCGCAGCAAGGGACCCTTGTTCGTTATCGCGGCGGTAATCCGGGAGGTCGCCAAACTGCTCGCGTGCTGCCTTGCTCATCGCGGTGTTTTCGAGCGTATCGCCGGCCTCGTTCAGGAGATGAACACCCCGATATCGGAGACGGGGATTATCATCTCGCTTCGAACGGGGGTGTCAGGGTTGTACACGTCCGGATGGTCGCGAACGTCGTCCGCGAACGTAGGGTCACCGGAATCGAGAACGGACCACGCGATTGCGTCGCGTGACTCGATACTCGGGACACCGTCAAAGAACTCCGCGGTTCGCTCCGTCGCGGCGAGCGGTTCGAGCGTCGTCTCGTCAACTGGTTCGTAAACCGCAACCGTGTCCAGCCCGAGAATACGATCCGCGGAATCGACCATCTGCTCGGCGATAGCGGTCGCGTCGGACATGTGGAGTAGCTCCTCCGTGTTGTCGAGAAGTTGTTCGAACAGTGCTGTTTCAATCCGAGCCTCCGCGTACAGGTGTCCGACGGTCGTGCCGATCAGACTCCCCCCTAACCACAGCTGTGAGATCATTACGCTGGGATTGATGATCGGACGGTCGATCGTTTGTTGAATCACCACCACCGAAGTCCCCACCGCCGCCAGCATCAGGCCGCCGAGGACGCTCCCTCGGCCGGCGCATTTGAACAGTGTATCCGGGTCGCGATGTGCCGAGTACCGTCTCATGTACCAGACCAACGCGGCGGTGCCGACCACGGGAAACACCAGCCCAACGACTCGTGCCCATGGCGGGGTCCTGGGAGACATGCCGACTAGGAGGACGTACGGGACCTGAACCGCCCCGAAGACTGCCGATGCGGCGAGCAGAACAGATGAGACCTGATCGCGCACGTCCAGTCTCACAGGTACATTATATTTTGTGATGCATAAGTAAATGCGCATGGATTATCAGGGATGAGAACTAATATCGTCGGCTGTGACTCGATGGAGATATTCGCCACCCTGGAGTGGCGAATTCCTCTACGAACTTACAGCCGACAGTATGAGGTACGCGGTTCCCGAGCAAACGGGCTACGCCAGGCGCTCGATGTTCTCGACGACCTCCGCAGCGAACTCGCTGGTGGCGAGTTTCTCGGCGTCTTCCATATTGCGGTGGAGGTCGTAGGTGACGCGTTTAGACGCGATCTGAGCCTCCAGCGCGTCCAACACGAGGTCGGCGGCGTCGTCCCACCCGAGGTAATCGAGCATGATGCGACCCGACAGAATCATCGCGGTCGGGTTGACCTTGTCCTGGCCGGCGTACTTGGGCGAGGAACCGTGGACCGGCTCGGCGAGACAGCGCGCGTCACCGTAGTTCGCACCCGGGGCGATCCCGAGGCCGCCGATCTGGGCGCCACAGGAGTCGGAGATGTAGTCGCCGTTGAGGTTCGGCATCGCCAGCACGTCGTACTGGTCGGTGCGGGTGAGGATCTGCTGGAGCATGTTGTC
>JBDGQL010000167.1:0-19647 GCA_042219105.1 Karumarchaeum halophilus (SeqCode)
TTCGAAGGCCCCCCGTCCCGGGGGTTCGATTATCAATGTCTCTGTCCGACAGTACAGAACGGCTGACACACCAGTCACAACGCCGGGTCTGAACGGGTCGACACAGAGCAACAAGTTACAGTTCGATTTGTTCGAGACAGTCGGTCCCGCCACAGACCGGACATGATAGGTCGTCAAGCCCATGACTCTCGGGGATGTCGTAGGTGTAGTGGTTCTCGAACATATCGACGTAGCAGTCGTCGCTCGTGCACATGACTTCTTCAGTCGGTGGCATAGCTACACGTAACGGTGCCTGTGTCATCAACATTGGCCTTCCGGATGGCTTCTACCCCCGGACGTGATTTGCGTGAGTCGTGAACAGAGTCACGTCCGGGTGTATTGGTCACTCTGCCCACTCGATCACGTCGTCGTCGGTGAGCACACGGTCTATCAGCCGGAGCGGCGTGGCATCGTAGGACGGGTTCCGCACGTCGAACTCCTCAACGGGCTCCAAGATGACCTCACTCTCCGGCCGGAACTCATTCTCGAAGCGGAACCCGCTCTCGATCAGTTTCGTGCTCGACCCCGTGGCGGTGACGGGGACGCCGGCATCGGCAGCAGTCGCCGCGAGCGGGTAGGTGCCCACCCTGTTGTACAGCGTGTCGTCGACGACACAGTCCATCCCGATGAGCGCCCGATCACACTCCGGAAGGTAGTGGCCGACCGCGTCGTCGATGATGAGCGTCACCGACATGCCCTCGATGTCCGACACCTTCCGTGCCGTGCGCCGACCCTGTAGCCGCGGGCGGGCCTCGGTTGCGTACACCTCGAGTTCGGCTCCCCTCTCGGAGGCGTGTTCGAGCGCCTCGAGGACCGTCGTCGAGTAGTCGTGGGTGAGGACGACGTCGTCGTCGGCTATCAGACGGCTGGCCTTTTTTGCGGCCGCCGTCTTCGATGCCTTGAGCTTCTCGACCACGTCGTCGATGACGTCGGCGGTCGCGGCTTTCGCCTCCTCGACCGTGTCCGCGTCGCGGTCCTCGACGGTGTTCACGATCCGGCGCTGGGTCGTCAGCAGGGAGGCATGGGAGGGGTTCGCGCGCCGGAGCACGCTACTGTTGCGGTCGAGATCCCGCTCGAACTCCCCGACGTTGACGAACTCCCGGTCGAGTAGATCCTCGAGCGCTCGGGCAGCCCGGACCGCGACGACCGAGGAACTGTGGGTCTGCATTTCGCTGATCTCCTTGACCGTCTCGTCGATCATACCATTCACCTGCGAGCGCGGCGTTCAATAGCGTGTCGGTGGCTGTGGACCTTGGTCTCTTCGTGCCGCGATTCACGCCGGATCCAACAGGAATATATCGGACCGTGCGCACCACTCTCCCGTGCGGAACGTCACACGGGAGACGAGCAACCCCTTCGGGATGCGGCCACCCTGTCCCTGTCGATGCACCGGCGACACGGACCGCCGGGCTGTGTTCGGCTACGGCGACGCGAACGCCGACTTCCACGTCATCGGCGACCATCCAGGTGTCCACGGCGGAGCCGAGACGGGCGTGCCTTTCATCGGTACTCCGCCCGGAGAGCGGCTCCTCGCGGCCCTCGATCGCGCCGAAATGATCGGGTACGAGGGCGGGAGCGACCTGGATCCGGAGCGGTGCTATCTCTCCTACCGGTACCCTTGCTGTGTCCCCGACGGAGAGACGCCGACCGCCGAGGAGTACGCCCAGTTCGACCGGTTTCTGGACGCCGAGTTGCGCGCAATCAGCGCCCACGTCCTGTTCCCCGTCGGCGAGCGAACGACGCGCTACGTGATCGAGGAGCACACCACCGTCGCTCTCGAAGCCACGCGAGACATGAACGACCTTCACGCGACGGAGATCCGCGGTCGGGGCTTTCTCGTGGTCCCAGTTGCCGATCCCAGCAGGTGGGACGGTCACGCCGACGACCTGATCGGGGCAATCGATCAGCTCCGATCGGGGGATTACGAGCAGATGGTCGATCTCGGGCGGTTCATCCCCGATGCCGAACCCTACTTCGTGCGATAAAAACAGTTTCCGGATCAGTTACCTGCGTTCACTCGACGCTGTCGACCGTGTTGTCGTCGTCGACGTACACAACTATCGGGTCGTGGTCGTCTCGGGAGTCGTAGTAGCCAAAGGAGAGGACGATCACGACGTCGCCGACCTCGCCGAGGCGGGCGGCCGCGCCGTTGAGACACAGTTCACCCTCGCCCGGTTCGCCCTCGATGGCGTAGGTGACGAGGCGCTCGCCGTTCGTGACGTTGACCACCTGGACCTTCTCGTATGGCGCGATGTCAGCGGCTTCGAGTAACGCGGGATCGACCGTGAGACTCCCCTCGTAGGCGAGGTCGGTCTCGGTGATCCGGGGGCGGTGAAGCTTCGACTTCAGGAACTCGCGTTGCATCCGTCTCTTCCAGTGAGAAACGGGTGGGGACACATAATCGGATCGTTTCAGGATCGAAGCCTACAGCTCGACCTCGAAGTCCTCGAGGGCGTATGTCGGTTCTGCGCCGCGACGGTCAAGCGTCTCGTTGGCGAGCAGCCAGTACACGACCGCCAGCGCGCGGCGCCCCTTGTTGTTCGTGGGGACCACGAGGTCGACGTTGCTGATCTGGTTGTTCGAGTCACACATCGCGATCACGGGGATGCCGACCGTGATCGCCTCGGTGACCGCCTGTGAGTCACCGATCGGGTCGGTAACGACCACGACGTCGGGCTCGATATACCCCTCGTACTTGGGGTTCGTGAGCGTCCCCGGGATGAAACGGCCGGTGCGAGCGCGGGCACCGATGGCGTCGGCAAACTGCTCGGCCGGGTAGCGCCCGTACTGTCGCGAGGACGCGACCAGGATCTGTTCGGGGGCGTAGTTCGCGAGAAAGTCCGCCGCCGAACGGATCCGCTCGTCGGTACGGGAGATGTCCAGCACGTACAGCCCGTCGGTGCGGACGCGGTGGATGAACCGCTCCATGTCCTTGGTCTTCTGCTGGGTGCCGATGTGGACGCCAGCGCCGAGGTAGTCCTCGACGGGGATGAGCAGGTCCGCCTCGTCGTCGGGCATCACGTTCTCCTCGAGCGTTGCCCCGGCGTCGTCCTCCCCGTCCGTCTCCGGGGTGTCCGAGTCAGGAGTTTCCGGCGCGTCCGATTCGAGGTCGCCGGCGTCGAGCCCCTGGGGCTCGG
Source organism: Karumarchaeum halophilus (SeqCode) (assembly GCA_042219105.1). GTDB lineage: Archaea > Halobacteriota > Halobacteria > Halobacteriales > Hikarchaeaceae > CAYSJP01. The sequence goes on from JBDGQL010000167.1 coordinate 3,177, forward strand.
CGACGTCCTCGGGCTGTGCGTCGTCGTCGGTCGCCTCCTCGACGACCTCCGTCTCCGTGTTGTCTGTCATAGTGCCTCGTGTTCGATCCGGATGAGTTCGTTGAGCTTCGCCGTTCGCTCGCCGCCGACCGCGCCCGTCTTGATAAAGGGCGCGTCGACCGCGACGGCGAGGTGAGCGATCGTCGCGTCCTCCGTCTCGCCGCTGCGGTGGGAGACGACCGGCGTGTACCGGCTCTCGGTCGCCAGTTCGATCGCGTCGAAGGCGTCCGTCAGGGTGCCGATCTGGTTGGGCTTCACGAGAATCGCGTTGCCTGCGCCGGCTTCGATGCCCCGCCGGAGGCGCTCGACGTTCGTCACGAACAGGTCGTCGCCACAGACCAGCGTCTCCGAACCCACCCGGTCGGTGAGGTCGGCAAAGGCGGAGAAGTCGTTCTCGTCGAGGGGGTCCTCGACGTAGACGAGATCGTATTCGGAGACGAGGTCGGCGACGTACTCGATCTGTTCGTCCGTATCGCGCTCGCGGTCACCGTACTGGTAGGCGCCATCGGCGTACAGTTCTGCGGCGGCCATATCGAGCCCCATGCCGATGCTGAAGCCGACCTCCGTTTCGACGCGCTCGGTCGCCTCGGCGACGATCTCGAAGGCCGCCGCGTCGTCGACAGCAGGCGCCCACGCCCCCTCGTCGCCCTTCGCGGCCGGGACGTCCCGCTCCGCCAGAACGTCGCCCACCGTAGCGTGGACGGCCGCGTTCGCGAAGACGGCGTCCTCGACGCTGGGGGCACCGACCGGCGCCGCGAGGAACTCCTGGATGTCGGTCGCCTCGCGTGCGTGCTCGCCGCCGCCGATGACGTTCCCCAGCGGAATCGGGAAGTTCCCGCCCCGGAACGCCCCGCCGAGGTGCTGGTAGGTAGGAACCGAAATCAGGTCCGCGGCGGCCTTCGCAGCCGCCATGCTGATCGCGACCGCGGAATTCGCGCCGATGCCCGAGAAGTCGTCGGTGCCGTCGGCTGCGTGTAGCGCCCGGTCGACCGAGCGCTGGTCCGCGGCGAACACCTCGCCCTCCAGGCGGGGGAGCGCGTGTTCGCGCGCTGCCGCGATGGCCTCGGCGGGCGGGAGCTCCACCGCCTCGTGCTCGCCGGTGCTCGCGCCAGACGGTGCGGCCGCGCGCCCGAATCCGCCGCCCTGAACCATCACGTCCGCCTCGACGGTTCCGTTTCCGCGGGAGTCGAGCACCCGGCGGAGCCGGATCCGCTCGATCAGCGACATCAGCTTACCCCCCGCCGGACGGTGAAGGGAAGCACCCCAGCGTCGTACTCCTCGGCGGCGATCAGAATCGGCTCGGTCTGCCCGGTGTCGATCAACACCGGCGCCCCGTAGGCGATCTGCAGGGCTCGCGCCCCGATGATGCGCGCCTTCTCATACCGGTTGTAGGTTCCTCGCTGCATTATTGATACGGTGAGACGACGTCGACGAGGTCGGTATGGGCGACGAACATGCGCCGACAGCAGTGCCGGTTTAGGCCCAGGTCGTCGAGCACCGCTTCGGGATCCTCATCGCCCTCGTGGCTCGCCGCTCGCTCGGTGAACTCCTCCCAGTGTTCGCCGATGACAGTACCACACGTGAAACACCGGACCGGGATCATCATGGATAGATCACCTGTAGGACTTCTGGTAGCGCGCCCGGGCACCCGGGCCGCCCCACTTCTTGGATTCGGACTGGCGGACGTCGTTCACCAGAAGCGTCCGATCGAACTGCATGTACGCGTCGCGCAGTTCCATGTCACCGGTGTACTCGACGAGTCCGCGAGCCAGCGCCGTCCGGACGGCGTCGGCCTGCCCCATCGTGCCGCCGCCGCTGATCGTCACGTCGATGTCGACGGAGTCCCGGAGGTTCTCGCCGGCGATCCGGAACGGCTCCAGCATCTTCAGGCGGACCGTCTCGGGTTCGATCAGTTCGATCGGTCGCGAGTCGATGCGTACCCGGCCCTCGCCCTCCCTCACCGTCGCCCGGGCGATTGCCATCTTCTTCTTGCCGCTCGTGTTCGTTACCATGTTACTGTGGCTCCCAGTTTCGCGGATATTTCACCGAGTTCGACGAAATCGGTGTTCGAGAGTCGATCCAGCGACGTGCCCTCGAGGACCTCGCCCTCCTCGTCGTAGGGGTTCCCGAGGTACACCCGCACGCGCTCGAAGGCGTTGCGGCCCCGCGTGCGCTTGTAGGGCAGCATCCCTCGGATCGACCGCTTTGCGATCTTGTCGGGGCGTTTCGGGTAGTACGGTCCCCGGTCGGACTGCAGTTCGGTTCGTTTCTCGAAGGTACCGACCACGTCCTCGTCGTCGCCCGTGATGACGATCCGCTCGGCGTTGACGACGGCGATCGTTTCCCCATCGAGGGTGCGCTCCGCGACGTTCGAGGCGACGCGGCCGAGGATGCAGTCCCGGCCGTCGATCACGGCGTCGGGATCGAACTCGTCGCTCATCGCATCACCCGCACGTTCGATCCTTCGGGGTTGTCTTCGAGTACCTGTGCGACGTCGATCGGGTTCCCATCGGCCTGGCGGATCTTCGTCTCCGCGCTGCTCGAGAAGTCGACCGCCGCGACGGTGACCGCCTTGGTCAACGCGCCGCTTCCGAGCACCTTGCCCGGCACGACGACGGTTTCGTCCTCGCGGGCGTACCGTTCGATCCGCCCGAGGTTGACCTCGGCGTGTGTGCTCCGGGGCTTTTCGAGGCGGGCGGCAACGTCTTTCCAGACGCCAACGCCCGACTCCCGGGCAGTGGACTTCAGATCGGCGATGAGGCCCTCTAATCGTGGACTTGTCTTGCTCATTGTCTTGGAAAAGTGGAGTGCAGGGAGCAGGATTTGAACCACGTCGAGACAGTCCGGGTCGCTCGCTGGCGCTCGCTTCCCGGGGCCTGACTCGCCTCGTTCAAACCTGCTCGTGTGATGTTCACGGCGCTCACGTTCGTTCGCGCCGGAGAATGCAGGGAGCAGGATTTGAACCGGAGGAAGACGGTCGGCCTCGCGTTCGCTCGGCCGCTGCGACTTCCAGGGGACAAACCTGCTCGTGTGATGTTCACGGCGCTCACGTTCGTTCGCGCCGGAGAATGCAGGGAGCAGGATTTGAACCTGCGGACCCCTACGGGACAGCGCCCTGAACGCTGCGCCGTTGACCTGACTTGGCTATCCCTGCACGCGAACCGTGGTTCTCTCCGTTCCCACAAACCCCTTTCGGATCGCTCCGGTCCGGCGACGCCGGCGGCGTCGCTGGGGGTCCGGCGGGCGACGCGGTGTGTGATTCGTGGGAACATCCGTGTTACAGCGCGACTGCGTCTTCGAGTTCGTCGGCCCGATTCGCGATCGACTGGGCCGCCTCGGTCACCAGCTCCTCGACCGGTAGCGAGCCGTCGCTCTCGACATCGAAGACAAAGGCGTTCTCGACGTCGTGGACCGACACCTCCCGATCGGGATAGCGGTTCGTGAGATCGTTGTCGAACTCCGAGGCGCGGACCAACTCGCCGTCTTCCTCGATGACGCCGCGGACGATCTGTGGATCGCGCTCGTCATATGCGCCCAGTTCGCCCTCGACCTCGACCGTCTTGAGGTGGCGGTAGCCGACTGCGACACCACCCTGGTGCTTGGCGTGGTCCTTGCCGTACGCCAGGGTCGCGTCTGCCTCGAAGGCCAGCCGCTGACCCTGCTTGAGGTCGATTATCGGGACGTTCTTCGCCGCGGGTTCGACGAGACTGTCGCTCGTCTCGATGTCCCCCGAGTAGGCCGTCGCCGGCCCCTCGACGTCCAGCGCGAGCGTGATCGTCTCCTCGGCGCGGATGTCGTCCGGGGTGGTCAGCGGAATCAGCCCGAGTCGGAGCCCGATCACCTCGTCGAACATGACACTGGAGTTCTCCGTCATCCGGACGGTGTCGATGGAGAGGGTGGGAACGTCGGCGAGCATGGCTCGCCGGATCCCGTTGGCGAAGGCCGGGGTGATTCCGCGGACGACGAACTCGGCGGAACGCTCGTCCGCGTCGATGACCTCGATGTCGTACTCGACCATTATTGTCTCGGCTGGGGTGCGCGACAGCCGTCGTGGGGCTGTGGGGTGACGTCCTCGATGCGGCCGATCTCAAGGCCGGCACGGGCCAGCGCCCGGATCGTCGCTTGGGCGCCCGGCCCGGGACCGGTGCGTGAGTTGCCGCCGGGGCCGCGGACGCGGACGTGGACGCCCTCGATCCCCTGTTCCTGTGCCGTCTCCGCGACCGTCTCCGCCATCTGCATCGCAGCGTACGGCGAGGCCTCGTCGCGGTTCTGCTTCACCACGGTGCCACCGCTCGACTTGGCGAGGGTCTCCGCGCCAGTTTCGTCGGTGATGGTGATGATCGTGTTGTTAAAGGAGGCGTGTACGTGGGCGACGCCCCAGTTGCTTCCCTCGCCGCTCATTGTGTACCCTCCGCGCGCTCGGGGTGGAGCTCATCGGCGAGCGGGCTGTTCTGGTCGAACTCGATCGTTCCCTCCTCGTCAAGTTCCACCGTGTATGATGGCTCCTGGACCCGCTGGCCGTCGACGCGGACGTGGCCGTGGGAGACGAACTGGCGTGCCTGCCCGGGCGTGTTTGCCAGCCCGGACCGGTACACGACCGTCTGGAGACGCCGCTCCAAGATGTCCGTCTCGTCGAGTGCCAGCACGTCGCCGAGACCATCGTTCGGGTCGAGAATGCCGTAGCGCTTCAACCGCGCGAGGAACTGCTCCTCGCCGGCGGCGGAGTCAAACTCCGCGAGTAAATCGCGCGCCTCGCGGCGGATCGATCGGAGTTCGGACTGCGCGCGCCACAGTTCCTCCTTGTTCTTCAGGCCGTACCGGCCGAGCAGTCCCGACTCCGTGCCGATGCGTTCGCCCTGGTAGGGGTGGTTCGGCGTCTCGTAGAACTTGGTGTTTTGTCCGAGTGGCATTATTCGTCCTCTGCTTCGTCTTCCATCTCCTCGCGGATCTCCTCGACGTTGACCCCAACGGTGCCCTCGCTACGGCCGGTCGACTTGGTGCGCTGGCCGCGGACTTTCTGGCCCCGCTGGTGGCGGATGCCCTTGTAGGAGCCGATCTTCTGCATGCGGTTGACGTCCTGTTCGCGGACGAGTTCCACCTCGTTGCCGATGAGGTGGTTGGCATCGCCGGAGAAGAAGTCCTTCTGGCGGTTGGTGAGCCAGTCGGGGACCGTCTCGGCGAACCGTTCGATAGTGTCCACGATCGTCTGGATCTGCTCGTCCTCGAGTCGGCCGAGCGTCTCGCGGCGGTCGATGCCGACCTCGCGAGCGACGAGCCGGGCGGCTCGGTGACCGATGCCGTCGAGGCCCGTGAGGGCTCGCTCGACGCTTTCGGTCCCATCGAGGTCCGTCTGGCCGACCCGGACGAAGTACGTGAGGTCGTCGTCTTCTCGTTCCTGTGTTTCTTCTGTGCTCATGGTTTCCCTGCGCCGGATCGTCGGCGCCGTCGACGTCGCGGCGGGGATTCGAACCCCGGAGGCGTTACGCCACAGAGTTAGCAACCCTGCGCCTTGGGCCAGACTTGGCTACCGCGACGCGGTGACCGTCACTGTCGCCCTCGCGGACTCGGGGCTGGCGCCCCTGCAGTGAGTGCATTCTTCGATACCGTAGTGGCGTACTTAAGCGCAACGAAAGGCCCACGGTCGGTTGGAACTGTTCACCGGGACGACCGCACGACGTGGGGTCTATCCTCTAATTAATCGTCAGCACCGCCGAGTTCGCTCGATCAATTATGTAGTCCGAAACCGGACCGAACACTTGCTGTTTCAAACCGGGTTCCTGTGTCTTTCCAAGAACCGTCAAATCGTAGTTCCGCGCAACCTTCACGAGCTGTCTTTCAGGATTATCTGACATGTCAATCCGGAGATCGACCGCTGCCGGGTTCACACCACGATCCGTGAGCTCTGATTTCAGAGTGTCAAGTGCTTCACGACTGGGGACTGTCTGCTCGGATTCGGACTCGGGGGCGACGTTCAACAGCGTGATGTGGATGATTCGTTCGCGATCAATGAGATCAATGAAGTCCGCCATTTTGTCAACCTGCCGGGCGTCTCGGACACCGACTAAGATTCGTCCCACGGTATTGACGCCACCAGGGATCAAGACACCATCAATCTCGTCACGACTCGCCCACTGGTCTCTCGTCTCAGTCAGACTCTCTCCAGTAACGACGTGCTGCTCGACCCGAATACCCCGCTCCTCGAACCCGGTTGTGACCTCCTCAAGCGTCGATTCAATAGAGGCCCTTTGATCGGTCCCTAACTCCTCGTCCAGCAGGGGGTGAAAGCCGACCAGGGTGACGTCCATGTATGAGAGGGATTCCAGTAGTCCAGGCGAGGGACGGGTCGGCTCCGGGAATTCCAAGAACACGAGAAGGTTCTGGTACTCCATGCTCTATTATCAACTTTCCATGTTGATATAACCTCCGAAGAAACAGTCATCTGATTTAAATGTCGTCTTCCGTGCTGAAACCTCTGTACGTGTCACTTTAGTCTGTGTTTTGGACTGGTAACAGATGCGGCTCAATGTGTTATCACCGGATCCGCGTCCGGCGAGCGATGCTCCCTGCCCGGAGATCATTCGTCGTGACTGGGGGGACGTACATTCCGACCCGCTCTCTGTGCCACCACTGCCCGGTCTCGGCCCGTTCTTCCGGCGAGGTGAACCGGTAACGGTACCGGAGAATCCTGACTTTCGCCGGCGGCTGCCCGGAAAACGGAGTCGACTGGAGGAGCGCGAGCGTATCCCGGTCGCCCTCCAGTAGCGCCTCAAGCAGGGCAAACACCCACTGCTGTCGGGGGCCTGGCCGCGGCCGCATCGCGGCGAACCAGAGTTGCCAGTCCAGTCGGAGGTGGTACGGCGCCCACTGGGACGGTCGCTCGTCGGTTCGGACGGGCTGGCCCTTGAACTCGTAGGCCCGCCAGTCGTCCTCCGAGGGATTCGCCACGTCGGTCCCCTCGACGACGAGCTGGTAGCGATCCCTCGTGATCGACCCGAACGCGCCGTAGGTGTTTACGATGTGGAGTGGGTCGAAGGAGGTGTTCATGACCTGGTCCGTCGAGAGCATATTCACCACCGGGCGGACGCTCAGGGCGAGCACCAGAAGCGCCACGAGCACCGACAGGGCCACCAGGGCTGTTGGTGTTTCCGTCGTGACCGGGGTGGTGACTGGAAACACGGCTGTCAGCACCCCGTCGCCGAACGTCACGAACGCCTGGACGATGGTGAGCGCGTTCAACCACGAGAAGTTCCCGGTCAACATCAGCCAGGCCTGAAAGAGGATCGTTGCGACGCCTCCGATAGCGGCGAACGGCTGTGGGGCGAAATACAGGAACGGCACCGCGAGTTCGACGACGTGGTTCCCGAGCACCTCGAAGCGGTGAAACCGGTCGGGCAGGTGATGGACGAACGGACTCAGGGGGTTGGGGATCGGCTGGGTCTCGTAGTGGTGGTTCAGACAGGTCAGCTCGCGCCAGCAGTCGTCGCCGCGGATCTTGATAAGTCCGGCGCCGAACATGTTGCGAAACAGTACCCACTTCACCAGCCAGATCACGACGACCGGCGGTTCGCTGGATCCGGCACCCAGAAAGATCGCCAGAAACCCCGTCTCGAGCAGCATCGACTCCCAGCCGTACCCATAGAATATCCGACCCGCGTTGACGAAGGACTGATACAGCCCCCACATCGCCGCCCAGAGGAGCATCGACGCCGGGAGGGCGTAGGGATCGGGAAGCCAGTATGGCCCGGCGAGAAGGGCCACGAGAGCGAGCGCGACCCCGGTCCAGGCGGCGACCCCGATTGCCCTGTCGTCGGGGACGAAGTAAAACACGCTGGGTCGCTCCCCGAACGTCGTTCCATCGACGTATGTGTCGACCGACAGCAGACCGTCCTCTCCCGCGAGCGGCCGAAACTGGTTGGCCGCGACGAGAAACGCCAGAAGGTACACGAAGGCGAGTCCGCGCTGAAAGGCGAACCGGGCGAGCCAGTACCCATCCACCACCGGTACCATGGCTGACGGTGACAAGCCATACGGTCAAATATGTGGCGAGCCACTCCGGGTCGGATCGCGGGCGGCCCGCAGGGTAAACTGTTATCCGTCCGGACTCATTTGGTGAATCATGGCAGAGTGTCTGAACTGTGGTTCCTTTGTGACGGAGTCCTACGTCAGAGTGTTCGCGCCCAACGGAATGACCCAGCCGCGCGTCTGTCCGAACTGTGAGGACAAGACCCGCGAGAAGGGAAACATCAGGAAAAAGCGCAACTGACGGGTCGGGAGACCCACCGTCGACCACGCGTCCACCTTCGGTGGCGGGGGAGTCCCATCGTTTTATCGCCACAGTTCTCCTACACGGACCATGGGCAAACAGCCGCACCTGCTCGTGTCGGAGGGCGAACTCCACGATGTCGTACTCCTGCCGGGCGATCCCGGCCGCGTCGACCGGATCGCGGACCGGTGTGATGAATCACGCGTCGTCTCACGGAACCGCGAGTACGCGGTCGTCAACGCCAGGTACGGTGGAACGGACCTGACGATCTGTTCGACTGGCATCGGCTCGCCGTCGGCGGCGATCGCGATCGAGGAACTCGCTGCGGTCGGCGTCGAGACGATGATCCGCCCCGGGACGACGGGAGCGCTCCAGACGGGCATCGAGATCGGCGACATGGTAGTAGCGACGGGCGCCGCGAAAGACGAAGGGACGACGGCGCGCTACGAGGCGGTCGAGTACCCTGCAGTCCCGGATTATGCGGTGCTCTCGGCGCTGGTTGACGCCGCCGACGCGGACGAGGGATCGGTCCACGTCGGCCCGGTCGCGACAGACGACGCGTTCTACGCGGAGGACGAGGCGTACTTCACCGACAGGGAGGCGGCGGGCATCCTAGCGGTGGAGATGGAGGCGGCGGCGCTGTTCACGCTCGCGCGCCGGAAGGGACTGCGGGCGGGCGCGGTCTGCACCGTCGATGGAAACCTGATCGAGGGAACCCAGAAAGGCGCAACGGACGACGAGGAGCTGCCGGCGAAAGCCAGAAACAACGTCGACCGGATGATCGACATCGCACTGGAGGCGGCGGCGCGACTCGGGTAGCTGGCGAGCACGAAGCGGTGACCGTATACTGTCGGACAGAAGTATTGATAATTCGAAGGCCCCCCGTCCCGGGGGTTCGATTATCAGTGTCTCTGTCCGACAGTATACTGGCGGAACGCTCTTGGGGGAACACGCCGACCCCACACGTATGGAGTGGAAGCTGTTCGCCGACCTCGCGGAGGTGGCCGGCGAGCGCCACGTCGCGGTCGATGAGGAGGCGACGACCGCCGGCGAGGCGCTCGAGGCCCTCCTCGATGCACATCCCGCCCTCGCCGACCGGGTTCTCGAGGAATCGGGCGACCTCGCGGACCACGTCAACCTCCTGTTGAACGGCGAGAACGTCGCCGGCGCCGAGGGACTGGAGACACCCGTCTCCCCCGACGACGAACTGGCCCTATTCCCACCGGTCAGCGGCGGATAGGGACCAGGTCGATCCCGGCGACCCGGCCAGGTCTGCCTCGACCCACCGGGGGAAGACCTCGGGTAGTACACCCGGACGTGACTCTGTTACGCGCCACGACACCAGATCAATGCGTTCGGCTCGTAATACCCTGGGTTTGTGACGGCACGGCTTGCGCAAATCACGTCCGGGTGTAAGGTAATCACCCGCCCGGTCGTCCCATACACCCAGACACGAACCAGTCAACGTGATTCTCCTCTGATCGAGACCAAGACATCGTGTTGACCGGAAATAAGATATCCGTATGTTAATGTAATCGTGTCTGAGTGTACAGGTGTCGCGCGTGAAGGCGATCACGTCGTCTACGTCGGTCGGCTCCGCAGGCCGAATTCGGGCATCCATCGTCTCGAAAATCAGGTCCAGGGCCGGGAGCGTTCGGTGATCTCTCCCGCCAGTGGCTCACGCATCGCTCCGGCGACATCGTCCGTGTTCGCAAGCGCCCACATCAGCTTCACGTATGCCGTCCCGGGGAGGGTGTCCTCGGCCTCGATCACGCCCGCATCGAGCAGGTCCCGTCCGGTGTCGTACACGCGGTCACAGACCCGCCCCTCGATACAGCCGCTAGTCATGACGACGCGTGTGCCCGACTCGACCAGTTCCTCGACCCGGGGAATCAGGCCCGTGTTCAGGTGACCTAGTCCCGTCCCCTCGATGACGACGCCGGGCTTGCCCGCGCAGGCTTCGAGAAGCGCCTCGCCCATCCCCGGGACGAACGACACCAGTTCCACGTCGGCATCCAGGTCCGGCGCGATAGAGAGGTCGGCACCCCCGCGCTCTGCGTGCTCCCGCCGAAAGGAGACGGTCTCGGGGTCGTAATCGACGACGCCGAGGGGGGCGCGCCCGACCGTCTCGAAGGCGTCCCGCCGGGAGGTGTGGTTCTTCCGGGTGCGCGTGCCCCGGTGGAGCGCACACCGATCGTCCGAGGCGGTCTCGTGCATGCAGATCAGCACTTCTGCACAGTCGGATTTCGCTGCCTCGACCGCACAGACCGCGTTCATGACGTTATCCGAGGAGGGCCGATCGGCAGAGCGCTGGCTGCCCGTCAGCACGACCGGAACTGGGGTGTCGAGGGTAAAGGCGAGCGCGGCGGCGGTGAACTGCATCGTGTCGGTGCCGTGCATGACGACGATCCCGTCGGCGCCGGCTTCGATCTCCTCGTGGACGGCACGGGCGAGTTCCTGCCAGATGTCCGGGGTCATGTTCTCCGAGAGAATGTTCGCGACGACCCGCCCCCGGTAGTTCGCCCGTCCTGCGAGGTCGGGGACGGCCCGGAGGACGTCTTCGGCGTCGAACTGCGCCGTGACGGCGCCGGTGCGGTAATCGACAGTCGAGGCGATCGTCCCGCCGGTCGATATCAGGGAAACGGTCGGGAGGTCCTCGTCGAACTCGACGGTCGAGGTGTCGTCGTCACCGGTCTCGCCGGGATCGATCTCGTAGACGTCCGGTTCGAGCATCTCGACAGTAGCGGTCTCGCGGTCGATGCCGACGTTGTAGCCGCCGTCCAGTTTCAGCACGTAGTGGTCGGGCGTGCTGGAGGGCAACAACACCCCCTCGTAGCTTCCGCCGGCACGCTCCACGCGAACGCGATCCCCTGGTTGCATACCTATCGAGCGGACCCGGACCGACTTGAATGCTCCTCTCTCGTAGCGGGCGAACGCTCTGTGCCTGGCCGTCTCGTCCGGTCGTGATCGCCCGGGCGTGCCATCACGAACCGGAAAGCATCCATCCTCCGTCGCCGCGCTCGATGATGTCCCGACGTTCCAGCCGCCTGAGGCGCTCCTCGACGACCGACGGCGGTGCGCCGACGGTACTCCCGATCTCCCTCGGAGTCGTCGCCCCGCCGGCAAGCGAGGCCAGGATCTCCGTGTCGAGGGACTCCTCGGAGTCGATCATCTCATCGAGGCGTTCCAGCACGCTCTCGATCCGGCCCTGAACCCAGCGCTGTGCGAGAGAGAGTTCCCGTTCGAGATCCTCGAGTTCGTCGAGTTCCTCCGCCAGGTTTGCCACGTCGTCGTCGCTCGGGTTCCGGGACTCGTCGTCGACCCCCTCGAGGTCGGCCCCGTCCCCGCGGACCGACCCCCGAGAGGTCTCGATCGAGAGGTACTGACACCGCGAGAGATCCAGACTCGGACTGGCGGGATAGGCGCTTTTCATGCCGAAATCGTAGGGTGCGAGGGTGACCTCCAGCCGGATATTCTCGGAGATGTGAAAGTACTTCCGGCGCTTCTCGTCGATTCGGCTCTCGATCAGACCTGCTTCCTCGAGTTTCCCGAGATGATCGATCACCGCCTTCGGACTCACCCCCAGCTGGTCGGAAATCTCGGTCACGTAACATGGTTTCCGGGATAACAGCCGGAGGATCCGCCTGCGGTTCCCGTTCCCGAGAAGGTCCAGAAGGGCGCTGGCGTCCATCTGCCTATCTGAAGTAAAACGCGAGCGAAGAAAAGCGTGTCTGCTGGCGCACACGGACACGAACTATCCAAGATTGACGTTCGTCGGGTGTTAAATCGCCTCGTGAATCATGCTGTATCTTTTCCTGTCAGGGGTTGTTACTTGATGACATGGATACGACCCGGAACGAAGGTGTGCGCGGAATCCTGAATGAGACGAGCATGACCATCCACAAACACGAGATGGGTGCAGCGGACTTCCAGACGGTGTGTGGGCAGACGTATCACGTCGAGCACGGCCAACTGCGGATGATCCCAGTCGACCAGGCGACCGAGGAACACGACGCGGACAAGTGCGGGCGCTGCTTCGAGAACGGCCGGGGGTACTGATAGATATCCGCCACCGGGGGTGGCCCTTTATCGGAACTGTCCAAACAGCCCGTAGTCGTGGTCGGGCGTGTAGCGCCGAAACAGGAGGCTGTTAGTAAGCACAGAGACGCTGGAGAAGGCCATCGCCGCCGCGGCAAGCACCGGCTGGAGCAGTCCGAGCGACGCCAGCGGAATCATGGCGGTGTTGTACCCGAGCGCCCACACGAGGTTCTGCCTGATCTTCCGGAGCGTCGCCTCGGATATCCGGATCGCCTTCAGCACGTCCCGGGGGTCATCACGCATCAGCGTCACGTCCGCGGCCTCGATCGCGACGTCCGTCCCGGAGCCGATCGCCGTGCCGACGAACGCGACCGCCAGAGCCGGCGCGTCGTTGACACCGTCGCCGACCATCATGGCCCGCCGGCCGTCGGCCTGGATTTGCTCGATCGCGTCCGACTTGTCTCCGGGGAGCACCTCGGCGTGCACCTTCGCCGGGTCGATCCCGACCTGCTCCGCGACCGCGTGTGCGGTCCGCTCGTTGTCGCCCGTGATCATCATCACCTCGAGGCCGCGCTCCTGCAGGGCGGCGACTGCCTCCGTTGCCGTCTCCTTCACCGTATCCGCGTCCGCAACCACGCCGAGGAGGTCGTCGTCGCGGGCAACCAGCATCGCCGTCTTGCCCTCGCGCTCGAGACGCTCCATCGTCTCCTCGGCGCCGGTCGGATCGATGCCGTTCTCGGACAACAGTCGTCGGTTGCCCACCAGCACCTCGCTGTCTTCGACCGTCGCCCGGACGCCCTGGCCGGGGACGTTCTCGAACGCCTCGGGGTCGGGGACAGTCAGCCCGCGCTCTTTTGCACCCTCGACGACGGCCCGGGCGAGGGGATGTTCGCTACCGCGTTCCGCCGCCGCGGCCAGCCGCAGCACGTCGTCCTCCGAGAGCCCCTCGCGAGCGACGATCTGGCCGCCGTCGGCTGCCGGTTCGCCCCCGTCCGCGAGACGCTCCTCGCCACCGATAGCGACCACGTCGGTCAGTTCCATCTCGCCCTCCGTGAGCGTGCCTGTCTTGTCGAACACGACCGTGTCGACGTCTTTCGCACGCTCCAGGACGTCGCCGCCCTTGAACAGTACCGCGTTCTGTGCGCCGATCGTCGTCCCGACCATCGTCGCCGCCGGGGTCGCCAGCCCGAGCGCACAGGGACATGCGATGAGCACCGAGGAGGCAAACACGATCACCGCGAACTCGAAGACGGACACGCCACCGCCGACGGGTGCCGGGCCACCGGCCACCTGCCCCCACAGGGGAAGCGCGTCGACGAACCCCGCGAGCGCCTCGGGAAACAGGAACCACACGATCCCCCACAGGAGCGCGTTCGCGATGACGGCGGGGACGAAGTACGCCGAGATCCGGTCGGCGAGGTTCTGGATGTCCGGCTGCCGGGACTGGGCCTCCTTCACCGTGCGGACGATCCCCTGCAGCGCCGTGTCCGCGCCGACCTTCGTCGCCTCCACCACGAGGACGCCGTTCTCGTTGATCGTCGATCCGACCACCTCATCACCCTCGCTTTTTTCGACGGGGACGGACTCTCCGGTGATCATCGACTCGTCGACGGCGCTTTGACCGTCGACGACGACGCCGTCGGTCGGAACTTTCTCTCCCGGCCGCACCTTCAGTCGGTCGCCAACCTCGACATCCTCCAGGGGAATCTCCGCCTCGGTTCCGTCCGCGTCGAGGACCGTCGCCGTCTCCGCTTCCATCTCCAGAAGGCGCCTGAGCGCCTTGCCGGCCTGGCCCTTCGAGCGTGCCTCGAGGTAGTTCCCGAGCGTGATGAACACGAGGATGAATACGGCCGTATCGAAGTACAGGCCGCCGGCAATCAGGCCCGCGAGCACCGCGATGGAGTACAGATACGCGGTCGAGGAGCCAAGCGCGATGAGGACGTCCATGTTGGCGCGGCCGTTCTTCGCGAGGGCGTCGTAGGAGTTCCGGTAGAACTGCCAGCCGAGGACGGCCTGGACCGGCGTCGCCAGCAGGAACTCGACCCAGCCGAAGTCGACGCCGAACACCGACGCCGGGAGGAGGTCTCCGAAGAACTGGGTTTCGAGCATGAAAAACAGGAACGGGACGCCAAGAGCGGCCCCGAACAGGGTGAGGCGGAGCTGGCGGCGGATCTCCGCCTGCCTGGCGGCGTCCCGCACGTCGCCCGAGGGTCCGTCGCCCTCGCCGTCGTCCGATCCCTCCCGGACGGGCGTGTATCCGGCCTCCTCTATCGCGCCGTAGAGATCTTCGATGGAGGCGTCCGCGGGGTTGTACGTCGCCTGTGCCTCGTCGGTTGCGTAGTTCACCTCCGCCTCGAGGACGCCGGGGGTGTCCTCCAGGGCGTCGGCGTTCGTCTCCGCGCAGTTGGCACACGACATGTCGGTGATGCCGATGGACGCCGTCTCCGAAACGGCGCTGTACCCCGCCGCCTCGATGGCGTCGTAAATCTCCCGGGACGTCGTCTTCCCGGGATCGTACGTCACGACGCCCTCGTCGGTGGCGAAATTGACGTCGGCATCGACGACGCCGTCGAGGGACGTGACTGCGTCCTGGACCGTCTCCGAGCAGTTGGCACAGGACATCCCCGTCACGTCGAGATGGGCAGTTCGGGTACTCATGGTCACATTATTGTACGTGCTCCACGTTTAGGCGGTTTGCTGCTTCGAAACCACGGCTCTATCGGGGCCGACAGTTTCGATTCCAAAGCACGTCGCGCCTCGTCCGCCCTCCGGAGCACGTCACGCGCCCTCGGCCATCCGCCGGTATCGCTCCTCGAAGCGCTCGAGACAGGAGCCACAGCAGAAGTGGTACGTCTCCCCGTCGATGCGGGCCGTCTCACCCTCGCTGTCGACGGTGTTGCCACACTCCGCGCAGGACAGCGCAAACGAGAGCCCCTCGATGGAGGGAGTCCACTCGGCCTCGTCGACGAGCGTGACCTCGTAGTCGGGCACGTCGACGCCGGACAGCAGTCCCTCCACCCACGTCCGGACGTTGTGACCCTCCGCCCGGGCGTACAACAGCACCCCCCCCTCCGCGGTGACGAACAGGTGTTCGACGCCCTCAGCCTCCCGTACTCGGTCACGAACTTCCTCGACCGATCCGGACGAGACCGTCACCCGGACAAACACCGGGACGCCCGCCCGGAGTTTCGACCGGTCGACGTTAATCGTAAACTGGGTAATCACCCCCTCCTCCCGGAGTCGGTCCACTCGATCAGACACGGCGGGCCCGGAGAGGCCGACTTCGTCCCCGATAGCGCTGAACGGGCGGCGGGCGTCCTCGGCCAGAAGCGACAGGATCTCCATGTCGGTGTCGTCGAGGGTGCGCATATCCCGGCTACGAGACCGTGATACAATACGGTTCTGGGAAGTTGGTTTGGATACGTAACTTATACACCCAGACACGAACCAGTCAACGTGATTCTCCTCTGATCGAGACCAAGACATCGTGTTGACTGGAAATAAGCCACCCATATGTTGATATAAAACGGCGTCGAGACGAGCGCAACCCCGGCGGTTAGGGCCGACGACGAAAGCACCGTCGTGACGGCATCGGCAAGCGTCAACACACCACGCTCACCGAATTCACGAAATCCCACGTCAACCGGGGTGGCGAACGTTCGCATGCACCCGAACTGTCATAATGTCTGTTGTATACTGTCGGACAGAGACATTGATAATCGAACCCCCGGGACGGGGGGCCTTCGAATTATCAATACTTCTGTCCGACAGTATAGCTGTTTACCGGTGATCGCCACCCCCGGTGGCGGCGAGCACCGGTAAGAGACTACAACAGACATTATGAGGACGCCACGAGTGACCAGCTCTTCGGGGGACTGCGTGATACAGGAGTCCTCAACGTCAGCAGGTTCTGAACTCGCGTCCGGGGGCGGATGGTAGTGTTCTGTCCTGGAGACGTGGATGTAGTCCCCGCCGTGGGGGTGGTTTCCCCAGCGAAGATTCACATCCTCGGTGTCCGTATAATGAAACTTATAATCGTGGAGTACGCCGAGTCCGTTGAGAATCCAGTGCTGGTGCTGGAAGACCTGACGGACATCCGCGAGAACATGGACTACGGCGAGTACATGAATC
>JBDGQL010000048.1:0-19387 GCA_042219105.1 Karumarchaeum halophilus (SeqCode)
GCTCGATCGAGCAACAGCTCGCGGACGACTACATCGAGCGCCGCAAGGACTACGAACTCACCGTCGAGGACGGAAACGTCGTCGGCCGCGTCAACGGGCTGGCCGTCATGGGCGAGGACTCGGGAATCGTCCTGCCGGTGATGGCCGAAGTCGCCCCCAGTCAGGGCCCCGGAGAGGTGATCGCCACCGGCCAACTGAAGGAGATGGCCATGGAGGCCGTGGAGAACGTGTCGGCGATCATCAAGAAGTTCTCCGATGAGAACATCTCCGAGAAGGACATCCACATCCAGTTCGTCCAGGCGGGCCAGGAAGGCGTCGACGGCGACTCCGCCTCGATCACGGTCGCCACCGCCGTCATCTCGGCGCTCGAAGGTGCCGGCGTCGACCAGTCCGTCGCCATGACCGGGTCGCTGTCGGTGCGTGGCGACGTGCTCCCGGTCGGCGGCGTCACCCACAAGATCGAGGCCGCCGCGAAGGCGGGCATGGACAAGATCATCATCCCGAAGGCCAACGAGCAGGACGTCATGATCGAAGACGAGTACGACGAGATGGTCGAGATCATCCCCGTCACCCACATTAGCGAGGTGCTCGAAATCGCGTTGGCCGACGAGGTCGAGAAGGACGGGCTCGTCGACCGGCTGAAGTCGATCACCGGCTCCGCGCTTGAACCGGAGCCGGCGGTCAACCAGAGCCCCGGCAGCGCGAGCCCACAGTAGCACCGCTCCGATCGCAACGTTCGTTTTCCCGGGTTTTAGATACCTACCGTCGTAGTCACAGGTGATGGCGACGCGATGGGCGCTGTTCGCCGGCGCCACGCTGATCGTCCTGCTGGTGGTTCTCGGACTCTCGCGAGCGACGGCGCGGGAACTGACGGAATCGGACGGGCCAGCGCCCGGGGACGAAGGAGAGTCCACCCCGAAGGATGGAGAGCCACCCCAGGAGGACACGGCGTCCCGGGCCGAGACGAACCGATCGGAGTCCCCGGGGGCCCGGCGCCGTCGGGCGCCGCGGGCGAGCGAGCCGAATCTGATTCTGAGCGCGGGCCTCTCCCAGGCGCTGGTCGGTACTCTGCTCTCCGGGTTCGCGTGGTACGCCGAGATCCCGCTGAGCGCGCTGGGAATCGATGATCCGGCGGCGGCCATGCTCCCGGGGATTGCGGTCGGAGTCGGCCTGTACGTCGCCAACGAGGCGGGCGCGTGGCTCGCCGTGCAGGCCGAGATCGACGCGGACGAAGCGCTCC
Source organism: Karumarchaeum halophilus (SeqCode) (assembly GCA_042219105.1). GTDB lineage: Archaea > Halobacteriota > Halobacteria > Halobacteriales > Hikarchaeaceae > CAYSJP01. The sequence continues at coordinate 1,241 of JBDGQL010000048.1, forward strand.
GGGAGTTGCTCGCTCCGGAGACGACGGGGGAGTGGGCGCTGTTGCTTCTCGTCGTCCTCCCCCTGGTCGCGGGCGTCGAAGAACTCCTCTTCCGGGGCGCACTGATCGGTGCGTTCGCGGCCGGTTTCTCGCTCTCGCCGTGGCTCCTGGCGGTGTTCTCCTCCGTGGCCTTCGGTCTCGGGCACGGCCTCCAGGGCCCCGGCGGGATACTCGTGACCGGCGTGCTGGGGTTCGCCCTGGCAGCCGTGTTCATCGTCACCGGAAGCCTGTGGGTCGTCATCCTCGCACACTATCTCGTGAACGCCTTGGAGTTTCTCGTCCACGAGGGGGTCGGCGTCGACTGGGGCGACCCCTGATAACGATCGGTCTCACTGTGTACCGGTGATCGCCACCCCCGATAACGGCGATCACCGGGAAGGGACGGGAACAGTCAGTATGATGCCGGCCGAGTCGGGGGTATTCATATTGTCACGGGTCGAACCGTCCGGCGTGACGGGCATCGTGTTTTACCGCACCGATCGGCGGGACCGGGTCGTCGACTTCTACTCGAGTCGGCTGGGGTTCGAGGAGTGGCTCCGACAGGACGCCGGCTGCCGGATTCTCCGGCGGGACAACCTACTGCTGGGGTTCTGTGCGAGCGAAAGCACCGACACCGACGGAATCGTGACGGTGGTCGTCGACGACCGGGAGGCCGTCGACGAACTCCACGCGGATCTTGCGGACGTCGCCCGCGGCCCGCCCGAACGGAACGACGACTTCGAGATCTACCAGTTCTTCGCCGACGACCCCGACGGCCGGACCGTCGAGGTCCAGACGTTTCTCCATCCGACGCCACCAGCCCCCTGACTGCGGGGTTCCCGTGTCCGGTCCGACGTCGGGGATGATTCCACGGCGTTCACATCTTAGAGGAGATCAATGCACACGTCGTCACGGAAGTGCGCCCGCCAGACTGATAAGCCGCCTGTCCCAGGCAGGTGCATGGCTGATGATTCCGTGTCCCGTCGGCAACTCCTCCTCTCGGTGGGATTCGCCGGGTCACTCGCTGGCTGTTCCACCGTCCTCGACGGAGACGGGACGGACACCGCCGACCGAACGGAGACGACGACGTCCGCCGCTTCCGTGGCGTCGTCACCGGCTGTCACGCCGGCAGGGACACGGACCGACACGCCAACTCGGGAGCCGTCGGATACGACACCTCAGGAACCGACCGACACGACAACCCGGGAACCGCAACCGGATATCGACGTAACGGAGACGACGATCAGCGAGAACACGCTCCGGACGGGCGGGACCCTCGAACTCGTTGTCGCCGTTACCAACGCCGGAGACGCCGAGGGAACCGCCGACCTGTCGATCGGACTCGACGGTGCGGACGGCACGGAAGCCACCGTCGACGTTTCCCCCGGAGAGACCGTCCAGCGCACGTTCACTCGGGAGATGCAGGAGGCCGGGACGTTCGCGGTCTCGCTCAACGGTGAGACGATCGGCGAGGTGACCGTCGAACCGCCGGAGGTACTGCACGTTAGGACCGACGGAGACGCCGGAAACCCCGGCACCGAGACGGCACCGCTTTCGTCGATAGACGACGCGGTGGATCGGGCGGGACCGGGCCAAACCGTGCAGGTTCACTCCGGCGAGTACGTCGAGTACGTCGAGTTCACCACCGCCGGCGATCCCGACGCGCCGATCACCCTCACGGGGCCGCCCGACGCCGTGTTGAAACCCCCCGAGACGCACGAGAGCCAGGTGATCACGGTCGCCGCGAGCCACGTCCACCTCACGGGCCTGACAATCACCGGGCTACACGATCCGGACGGTTCCGGGGACCCCGGTTTGTATCCCACGGATCCCGGTTCGTACCACTCGGGCAAACTCATCGATCTCAATACGTTCCCCGACGGCGGTGACGATTACCTCGAGGGACTGGTGGTCTCCCCACACCGGATCGGGAACGCCGGTACCTCGTTCATCAACAGCCAGATGATCAGGGACTCCGAGATCGGCGGGTTCGAGGTGATCGGCCCTGCCGGGGCGAACTGGATCCTCGACGACACCGAGGACCACAAGGGCGAGATGGTGTATCTCGGGACCGCAGCGGACAACCGGGTTGACCGCGGGTACGAGGAGTACGACCGGACGCGGAACGTTCGCGTTCACCACATCGACAACAGCGCGGGGTATCCCCACTCCGAACTGGTGGACTGCAAGGGGGGCGTCGAGAACATCACCGTCGAGTACTGCACGGACGGCGGCGGTGCACAGACACACCAGGGGCCCTACTCACGGGCCGTTTCGCTGGACGGGCACGGCTGCACCATCCGGTGGAACGACATCCGGGACGTGGAGGGGGACGGCGTCCGCATCGGCCCCCAGGGATTCATGGGCGACACAGAACGCCTCGAGGATCCGGAAACGGATGTGGAACGGCGGATGGGGAAGGACCACGACATCTACGGCAACGTCTTCACCGGATGTATCCACGAGGGGATCAACTTCCTGCGGGAGTCCCTCGAGCCAGGCCGGGACAGCAATCCGCTGCCGGAGGATCAACGTGCCCTCTGTGATAATCTGTCCGACGGGTACGACGACGCGCTCGATGGCATTTGTCCCTCCGATCTCCCCCCCGGAGAGGGAGTCGGCCATCTCGGTGGCGACAGTCCATGGGACGGAGACGCGCCGACAAAGGAGGACGTGCTCTCAGGATACGGGCGGGCGAGGGAATTAGACACGAGCGTCACGGCGGCGGACGTTCCCACGAACACGGAGATCGTGGCCGAGGTCACGGTTACGAACGACGGAACCGACACGGCGGAGGTCGAGTTACGTTTGCAGGTCGACGTCCGATTCGAACTGGACACGGAGACCGTCACCCTCTCGCCCGGCGAGACGCGGGAGAACATCGAACTCCGGGATTCCGGCCTTCCCGACCCCGTGGAAGTGATAGTGACCCGGAAGATCAAGCGAGAGGGCACCCGATCCCGAAGATTCCAGAAGATCGGAGGACTACAAGTTACCGACGGGAGTTGAACCGCGCGGGACTCGGCCGGAGTCACCCGCCCCCCGCGATCCCCTCGATTTCCCGCAGTCGGGTGACGATCTCGGCGGGGGCAACACTCCGGGCGTCCGTCACCCGGTGGTCCGGAATCAAAAGCGGCGCGGGATTCTGCCCGAGTGCCGCCCGGACCGTCTCCTCATCGTCCGCGTCCTCGGCGTCGAGGCCGGGCGTCATCCGCGTCAGCGCCTCGACGGTCACTGTCTCGCCGCAGGGGACCTCCCGGAGCGTCTCGAGGACGGCCCGCAGGTCGGTCGGGAGGGTCAGCGCGACAGTCACGTCCTCGAAGCGCTCCGGTTTGCCAGCAGCGTAGTCCTCGATCCGATCGAGTATCGGGTGTTGGCTCCCCGCTTCGGAGTCCGGATCACCTGGGAAGGAGACGCTGATGACCCGCCCGCCGGCGACGCCGACCTGAACAGTGCGCGCGAACCCGGGTATCGACCGCGCGTAGATGCCCGCATCCTCCATATTCGTACCACGGCCCAGCCGCGCTTGAACGTTCCCCGGCACCGCTGCGCAAGTCTTATGTACAAAAGAGTCCGTGAATGTACAACGATGGTCTATAGTGGGGGAGTAGTCGATGGACGTTGACAGGGAGGTAGCGCCGCCGGTCCGGTCGATTCTCTCAGCCGCGGAGGGGCGAAGCGGCGACGAGCGAGTCACAGTCGAGGCGCGGTCGCTCTCGGACGCGTTCGCCACCGCGGAGGCCGAGAACCGCGTGCCGACGATCGCGGAGGTGAAGCCGACGAGTCCGACGACGCCAGGCGATCGAAGCGCCGATCCCGTCGCGCTCGCGGAGGCGATGGTCGCTGGAGGTGCGGCCGCCCTCTCGGTGCTCACCGAACCCGAGCACTTCGGCGGCTCGCCGGACGCACTACGGGAGATCAGAGAGGCCGTCGACGTGCCCGTCCTCCGGAAGGACTTTTTGCTGGAGGAGGCCCATCTCGATCTCGTCGCGGCCGATCTCGTGCTCCTCATCGCGCGGTTTCTTGAGGAGGACCTGGAAGAAATGATCGAGGCCGCCCGCGATCGGGGGTTTCAGCCCCTGGTGGAGGTCCACACCCGGGAGGAACTCGATGACGCTATCGGGGCGGGCGCCGGCGTCGTCGGCGTGAACAACCGCGATCTCGCCCGCCTGGAGGTCGATCTCGGGACGTTCGAGGCCGTCACGAAGTCGGCACCGGAGGACATCACGCTGATCGCGGAAAGCGGGATCAAAACCAGCGCGGACGTCCGGCGGATGCGCGCGGCGGGGGCGGACGGACTGCTGGTCGGATCGGCGATAATGGAGGGGGTCGAACCGGGTGATTCAGGTGCCCGGGGGCCCGAGACGTTCGACATCGTGACCGAAAACACCGCGACGCTGGTGGAGAGCGAGCGCGGCGCGACCCACGGGGAGGGAGAACACACATGAGCACTGACGCGAAGTTCGGCGAGTACGGTGGACAGTACGTCCCGGAGAGCCTGATGCCGGCGATCGACGAACTCGAGGACGCCTTCGAGCGGTACGTTCTCGAGAACGAGGACGGGTTCATGGACGAGTTCCGGGCGCGACTGCGCGGTTTCGGCGGGCGACCGATCCCGCTACAGCGGGCCGACAGGCTCTCCGAGCGGTACGATCGGGAGGTGTACCTCAAACGGGAGGACCTCCTCCATGGCGGTGCACACAAGCTGAACAACGCCCTCGGGCAGGTGTTGCTGGCGAAGTACATGGGCAAAGAGCGCATCATCGCCGAAACCGGCGCCGGCCAGCACGGCACCGCGACGGCGATGGCCGCCGCCCACCTGGACATGCCCTGTGAGATCTACATGGGCCGGACCGACATCAACCGCCAGCGCCCCAACGTGTTCCGGATGCGGCTCAACGGCGCCGAGATCAATCCGGTGACGACGGGCCGGGGCACCCTGAAGGAGGCCATCTCGGAGACGATGCGGGACTGGGCGACGACGGTCGAGCGCACCCACTACGTCATCGGCTCGGTCGTCGGTCCCCACCCCTTCCCGGCGATGGTGCGGGAGTTCCAGTCAGTAATCTCGGAGGAGGCCCGCGAGCAGATCCAAGAGCAGGCGGGCCGGCTCCCCGATTCGGTTCTCGCGTGTGCCGGCGGCGGCTCCAACACCATGGGTACGTTCGCGCACTTCGTCGACGACGAGGCGGTCGACCTGTTCGCGGTCGAGGCGGGCGGAAGCAGTCTCGGGGTCGACGAGTCGGAGGGCGTCGCGCCCAACTCCGCCTCGCTATCGACCGGCGAAGAGGGGGTCCTGCATGGCGCGCGTACGAAGCTCCTGCAGGACGACGACGGCCAGATCGTCGAGTCCCACAGCGTCTCCGCCGGCCTGGACTACGCCGGCGTGGGTCCCGAACTCGCCCACCTGGTCGATCGGGGGCGGGTTCGGCCGGTGAACGTGGACGATACGGCCGCACTGGAGGGCTTTCACCGCCTCTCCCAGACGGAAGGAATAATCCCCGCCCTGGAGACCGCCCATGCGTTTGGCTACCTGGAGGAACATCCCGACGAGGTTGGCGAGGTCACCGTCGTGAACGTCTCGGGTCGGGGCGACAAGGACCTAGAGACGGTTCTCGAGGAGTCGGCGAAACACGACCTGGACGTCGACGTCGACGTGAGCGTCTTCGAGGAGGGGATGTGATGTCCGGAGAGGGTGCCGAGCGGGGCGCGGACAGCCCTCTCGCAGAAGCGTTCGCCGACGAGCCGGCGTTCATCCCGTATCTCGCGGTGGGTGATCCCGATTACGAGTCGTCCCTGGAGTACGTCGAGGCGCTGGAACGGGGCGGCGCCGACGCCATCGAACTCGGCCTGCCCTTTTCCGAACCGATCGCGGAGGGGCCGACGATCCAGGAGGCGATCGTGCGGGCGCTGGATGCGGGGATGACTCCCGACCGGTTCTTCGAGTTTGTGACCGACCTCGACGTGTCGGTGCCGCTGGTGTGCATGACCTACTACAACCTGATCTACCAGTACGGCGATCGGGAGGGGCCGCGTCCGTTCGTCGAGCGGGCGGCCGAGGTGGGCATCGACGGGTTCGTCGTGCCGGACCTGCCCGCCGAGGAGGCCGGACCCCTCCGGAAGGCCTGCGACGAGGTCGGCCTCGATCTGGTGTTCATCGTCGCGCCCACCACGAGGGGGGAGCGTCTGGCGCGGATGCGAGAGCAGGTGTCGGGGTACGTGTACGTGCAGGCCCGGCTGGGGACGACCGGCGCGCGCGAGGACGTGAGCGACCGTACCGCGGAGAGCCTACAGCGCATCGCGGACTGGGAGGTTCCGAAGGCGGTCGGATTCGGCATCAAGAACAGTGAGCACGCCGAACGCATCGTCCGGGGCGGCGCAGACGGGATCATCGTCGGCTCCGCGCTGGTCGACATCGTCGCCGAAGGGGCTTCGACAGCCCGTGGGACGGAGTCTGACGACATCGCGGAGGGTGACCCGGCCGAGGCGGTCGCTGGGCGTCTCGAGGCGAAAGCGCGCGAACTGAAGCAGGGTGCGATGCGGGGTGCCGGCCGGTCCCCGCGTGTCGAGTGATCGAGGAGACCCATCGGGGCCCGGATCGTCGAACACAATCGGAACAATCATACCTGTCACTTGCTACAGACTCACATATTAATGAGTACAGGAAAGGCAGCGCGGATGTCGCGCATCGGCACGGAGGGGAGGTACCTCATGGTGCCTATGGATCACGGTATCACGATGGGGGCCGTCGAGGGGCTGGTCGACATCGAATCGACGATCGACCGCGTCACGGCCGGCGGCGCCGACTCGATTCTCACACAGCGGGGCATCGCCAGCCGGGTCCACGGCAATCTGAACGGCGCGGGCTACATCGTCCACCTCAACGGCTCGACCGACAAGGGAACCGACGAGAACGACAAGCGCCGGACCGGGACGGTCGAGGACGCGATCCGGGCCGGCGCGGACGCCGTCTCCTTCCATATCAACGTCTTCTCGGAGTACGAACCCGACCAGATCGAGGAACTCGCCGCGGTGACGAGTGAGGCCGAGCGACTGGGGATGCCGACGCTGGTGATGGCATACGCTCGGGGCCACGAGGTCCGGGAGACGGACCCCGAAGCGTTCGCGGAGGACCTGGGGCACGCCGTCCGGCTCGGGGAGGAACTCGGCGGCGACCTCGTCAAGACCGCCTATTCGGGGAGTGCGGAGACGTTCGAACGCGTCGTCGAGTCCACCTCCCTCCCCGTGGTTATCGCCGGCGGGTCGAAGGGCACCGACGCCGAAACCCTCGGCATGGTCCGGGGCGCGATGGACGCCGGCGCCGCCGGCGTCTCGATGGGGCGCTCGATCTTCCAGCACGAGAGCCCTGGCAAGATCGCCCGCGCGGTACACGCCGTCATCCACGAGGACGCGAGCGCCGAGGAGGCCGCGGAGCGGGCCGGCCTGGTGGTCGAGGCATAATGAAGGCCGTCGTCGTCTCTCGCCGGTGATCGCCACGGACCGGGCAGCAATCGCGGGCGAACGGTTCACACGGTTTTTACGCGGCCCCGAGCAACCGGGCCACGGCCCGGCTGATCGGAACGGCGTACTGCGAAGTGAACGCGAAGTATCGCAGGGCGACGAGGACGAGAAACACGGTCGTCACGCCGGCGGCGATCCCGAGCCAGGTCGCCCCCACCTGTTCGCCGTCCCCGGTGTATGCGGCATAGCCGCTCCAGGCAGCGACGAGAACGCCGATCGCTGCCCCGGCGATCGCATGGATCTTGAACACATCCGTGTACGCATCCATGTGGCGGCTGAACCCACTGGGGTTCGCGGTCACGAATCCGAGGACCAGGAGCATTCCGACTCCTCCTACGATCACAGCCGCCGCGTAGGAGGCGAGCAACCGCCGCCACGCCACCTCGACGGTTCGCTGTACGATCGCCAGCCGGGCGATGGCGTACAATCCGAGGGGGTACATCGGATACAGATACCGAACGTTGTAGGTCACGTGTAGCGGCAGTCGGGGGAGGTAAATGACGAGCAGCCACGCCGTGTACAGAACGACGAACGCGTCAGCGACGCGGCGTGGGTTCCGTCGGAACCGACGTGGACTCTCTAGAACTGTCTCGCGGAGGCGCCAGTCGGCCAGTGAAACGTGGCGAATCCCGAGGACCACCACGGCGACCAGAACCCCGAGTACGGGCAGCGACTCGAGCATCGCGAAGTCCCGGGCCGGAACGTCGAACTGACCGCTACTGAACATTCCCGTACTGCTTCGAACGAACACGGTGTACCACCGTTCGAGTTGAGTCAACGAATCGACGTTACCGGTGAGAGCTGAGAGGAACCGTTCCGCTCGGTTGCCCGCGCCCGCCGCGAGTGCGTCGATGAGTCCGCCGGCCGCCTCCCCGTCGGTCCGTGCGGCTCCTTCTCCGATCGTGCCGTTCGTACCTCCGTCCGGTCCGGTTGCATCATCGGTAGTTCCATCCGACCCGAAGGCAGCAGTTAGCTCGGAGCGCGTCGGGTTGGACAACGCCATCGGTGGGCGAAGCGGGTTTCCCGATATCAGGAAATTGGTCAGAAAAAACGGGAGAAACGCGACCGTTAGCGCGGATCCGCTGATCCCTATCGACCGGACGAGCCTCGTTCGAGCGGTGAGCAGATCGAGCGGGACGAGCGCCAGCGCCAGCAACAGTCCTTCGATCGAGTTGATCCACGCGGCCAAGCCGACGCAGCCGTAGGCAAGCACGCGGTACCGGAGTGCGTCGCGCGGTGAATCCGCCGTCCGGCTCTGGTACAGCCCATAGAGGACGGCCAGCGCCAGAAAACCGATCACAGTATGTCGTTTCGACAGCGTTGCCCAGAACGCCATCGGGCTGGCGACTGCCGCCAGTCCCCCGACGAAAATCCCGACCCGCCTGGAGGCGACTGCCAGCCCAAGTTTGTACACGAGGGCGACCGTGGCGGTGGCGAAACAGATCGACGTCACCTGAAGCGCCATGTGGGGATGCCAGTTGCGGGGAATCGGCTGCAACAGCCAGAGGTTCAGTCCGAAGAATACAACTGCGATTCCGCTCCCGGCGTAGGTAACCGTCCGTGACCACCCGGCTGCCTGACGGCACTCATCGACGAACAGTCCGAGGAGCACCGACCACGTACCGACGATCACGATCTGCGGATCGATGACCTGCGAAATACCTTGTACACCCAGCAGGACCGGGAGCGCGAGAAAGGCCAGCCCGTAGTTTCGCCCGTAAATCGCGCCATCGGAGATGTACAGACCTGGCTGGGACGCTCGATAAACCAGTTCCGTGATCTGGAGGTGACCGTTACGGAGCGCAATCAGCGTGTTCGCGAACACGTAGCTATCGTTGATCAGTACGCCGACGCGCCAGCACAGCATGAAAAACAGCGCCGAGCCGTAAACGAGCGCGAGCAGGGTGTGGTCGTCGCCGTTCGTTCCACTGGGCTCGGACACGGTGTACGCTGTGCCGTCTCCAATATTAAAACCGCCGAAGCGACGCTATCGCCCCGAATCTCGTGGAACAGTCCACCAGCCATCAGCCGGTGTCCCGCGCACGACGACTGCGTGCGCCGGCCAGCCCGATCACGAGCGCCAGAACGCCGAACACCAGCATCCCGTTGATAGCGCCCAGCGCCGCCAGCGGGTGGAACTCGTGTAGCGTCATGAGCAGGGAGGGCGGAAGCAACACGATGTATCTGTGCTGTGAGACCTCCACGATCCGCTCTTCGCCGGGCGGCGGAACGGTGGCGTGCATCGTCGTCGCCGTCGAGGCGCCGCCGGGGATTTCGAGGTGTCGATCGTCCAGTCTCACGTCCGAGGGTGGGTCGAGCACGAAAAGCATGGTCACGAACCCGCCGTTCGACGCCGACAGCTTCACCTCGACCTCCTCGCCCGGCGCGGCGTTACCCTGGGCTGTGGCTTCCTGCATCGAGACTTCCTGGGTCGTGTCCGGGAGCAACATCGCGGCGTTGGCCGGGACGATCACGACCAGGACGAGAAGGATCGCGACGTACCGGATGTCGATCTCCTCGTCATCGTCGCGCGACCGGGTCCAGTCCCGGGAAGACCCCTCCCGGAAACTATCGCCGATCGCAACGAGAATGAGCAGGGCCGCGATCATGAGCATCGGGCCCTGTGGCCCGGTCGATCCTCCGAACCCGAGGGTCGTGGCGACTCCGTTGTACACGCTGGAAACCACCGAACGCGTGCCGAGAACGGCCGCCCCGACGTACGGGACCGTCACGACGTCACCGCCGGGCTGCCAGGCGACACCGACGATCTGGTCCTCGGTCAACGGCGGCTCGCCGTTTCCCTGATCGGTAAACGGGTTGTTGTCCCCCTTGGTAATGTACCCCTCGTCGGTCTTCTCGACGACGCGGTGGGTCGTCAGTCTGCCACCCTGGATCTCCTCGGCCTGGAAAACGACGACGTCACCCACCTCGATGTCCCCCGCGACGACGCCGGGGATCGTCACGAACGCCTCTCCCGTCTCGATGGTCGGCTCCATGCTCTCGGACGTGACGAAACTCAAAAGCACTGGCTGGCCGATCAGTGGTCCGACGACGAGTGCGAGCGTCAGTATGACGAAAACGACTGCAAGCACTCTGGCCACGTAGGTCCGGAGCATGCCAGTGTACTTCTACAGTAGGCCAGCACGCCACATAGGGCTATCGCCAGCCCGGAATCGCGTGATCTATCAGGAGTTCTGTCGACCCGTATATCCCGAGCCCCGTCCCCGACGTGTCTCTCGGAGGGTGTCTGGCCGCCCGCATCAGATCAGTTCCCGGTCCTCATCGCGCTCGTCGCTGCGATAGTACCGCTCGGCGATCACCCACCGTATCCCCACGATAACGAGGATGGAAAGGACCAGTACGACCGCGATCCGGCCCTCGAATCCGAGTTGCCACTGGAACACGTTGAGAATCGGACTGACGGACGCCCCGACGACGACCTCGTCGGTACCGACCGCGCCGAACTGGTCTTCGACGGTCACGTTCACCACCTCGCCCTGTTCGAAGGTGCGTTCGATCTCCGATCCAGTTGTAGTCGAGCCGTTCTCGAACCGCCAGGTGATCGTCTCATCCCCGACGAGGTTGGTCACGTCCGCCCGCACCCTGACGCTCTCGTTTGCCGGGATTTCCTGTGGCTCGATCTCGACGGACGGCGGGTCGTTCGCGAGGACCCGGTAGGTCGTCGTGTTCGACCGGCCGAAGGCGTCCGTGATCGTCAGGTTGATCGGGTGTAGTCCCGGTTCGTCGAACTGAAACTCGGCCGTCCGGCCCTCGATCGTCTCCCCCTGGTGTTCCCAGGTGTAGGTCGTCTCCGCCTGCGCAAACACGCCGAAGACGCTGAACCCTGGCGTCCGCGCCCGGAGGATCACCCGGCCGGAGACGCCCTCATCGGCGCTTTCGTCCACCACAGTCGGCAGGGGCTGCCAGTTGCCGCCGGTCCGCCGGGCGAGGGTGGCGTTCGAGGGATCTGTGCCGTTGAACCGGTCCACGTCTATTGGGATCCGGACCGTTGCTGGCTGGTCTTCCTCGTCTTCGCTCGCCGGGACGTCGAACAAGCTCACGAGGCGGCGCTCGACATCGACGGCGAAAGACGTATCCACGCGCGAGCGCGATCCGGACAGTGAGATAGTTTCGCCGACCTGGACCAGTTCGTCGATACCCTGCGCCGGGATGTCGGTCACGTTCTCGTCGATTTCGTTTGCAGACGTCTCGCCCTCGCCGCTCGTCCGGTTGATGATCGCCCGGGGCGGCGCGGTCAGATTAGGATCGCTCGTCTCGTCGAGGGCCTCGCTCGGATCGAGGATGGTGACTGTCCTACTCTCGTTACCGCCGGAGTCGAAGCTGATCTCGATGATCGAATCCGGAACCGACGCCCGGTAGGTCACCGGCTCGACGAACGAGTCCGTCTCCGGCAGGTCGCCCCCGAGCTTGAACCCAAGGGTGATGGACTCGTCCGGTTCGAGCGTGATGTTCCCCGTGCCGACCGGTTCGCCGGTGTCCATCCGCAGGATCGTCAGGTTGTCTCTGTCGTACTCGATGGAGACGTTGGCGGGCAAGCCACTCGCCGCCCGGCCCTTGAAGCCCATCCGGAACACGTCGTTGATCCGGACCGTGGCACCGGGTATGGCGTCGAGCGTGACGTTGAGTTCGCCCGCCTCGTCGAGTTTGGCGTAGCGGTCGCCGTTGGGCGTGTCGGCCGGGGCCAGGACGATGCCGGATTGGTTCCCCGGATCGAGTTCGTCCGAGGGGCCGTCGAACGGGACCGCGCCAGTCGCCACGACCGTGGCGGCGGCGATCAGGAGGAGCGCGGCGACGAGGAGGGTTCGCCTCATGGTTCGTGTGAACTCGTGTCGACCTCGTTTCGCGGGGGGACGCGCCTCGCGTTCGCGTCCACGCCGGAGACGGTACCCCTGGTTGGCGTCATGAGTTACTGATAGTCCTCCTCGCGCGCCGCGATAGCGATGGTGTTGATCGTGCTGATGTCAGAGCCCGCGTTTGGTCCCAGAAGATCGATCACGATCGTGAGGTCGATGCTGGTGCCGGCGTTCAGGTCGACGGCGTTGTTGCCGGACCCGGAGTCGACGATCGTGGACCCGTCTTTCAGGATGTCCAGGGCGTTCCCGATGAGATCGTTCGGGTCATCGCTCGCGCTTTCGTCCACGGAGAATCCGACGTCCTGTGCGCTGCCGTTGGTGACTCTGAGCGCATCCTCGAAGATCGTTTTGGCGTGCTGGTTGAGATCACCTTGCGCGAGTTTGATCTGTGCCGGCCCCCCGTTGGGGGATTCGGTGTCGAGGATCTCGTCGCCTACATCTCCAACTGCCTCGAGACTCAATACGGCGTCGGAGTCGTCGGTGACGTTCACCGCGACGGTCCGTTCGGCCTCGACGGAGCTAAACGCGCCGGAGCCGACCAGCAGACTGGTGGTGCCGAAGCCGGCAGCGCCGAGTCCGAGCAGTACTGTCCGCCGATTTATATCCATATAGCTACGTATGTGTACTGACGCGCCCACCGGTCTTATTATTTGCCGGCGTTAGCCGTTTAACGACCGTCCTTACTGCGCTAACGCCGACCATTAGCCGTTCGGGCAGGGCCTTAGCGCCGTTCAAGCGGCCTATTAGTAAGTACCCCCAGGTACAGTGTATAGGTACGGCGCGACCAAACGTGCCAATCCAACCATGAAAATGAATCGCAGAAACGTACTGGCCGGCCTCGGTGGACTCGCAGTTGGCGGAGGAGCATTGCTCGGCTCGGGAGCGTTCTCGAGCGTGGAAGCACAGCGTGACGTCCAAGTAAACGTCACCCAGGACATCGCGAATGTTGAACAGGTTGCAGATGTGCTCCTGAACGTCGGCGGCTACGATGAGATTGCGGTCATTGACAGTGACGGTAACACCCAGACCAATGGAGACGGTCTCACCCCAACCAGCTCCCCCCTCACCGTCAGCAATGGGACGACAACGTCATTCTCGAACACCGATTACGTAAGTCTCGTTGAGAACGACGTGGAGATCGTCTTCGGACACACGGAAAGCATCTCGGGTGACAGCGGCGAACACCGGCTGCCCCCGAACGCGACGACGACGTTTGGGGATCTCATCGCGCTGGTCAATGAAAACACAGATGGCACCATTGCCAATCCAATGGACATTGCGTTCGGCAAAGATGTCGGAAACACCGGACTTGGTGATCCTCCATCGGTCCAGATCGTGGATGATTCTGGTCCTTCGATCTCAAGTGGTTATCCGAATGATGTCGAAATTGCCTCGGATAGCGTCCAGCCCGACGGTATAAGTGAAGACGCTATATATGATGTCGAAGTGACAACTGGAACCGACGACGACGATACTGACGAAGAGTTTGGCATCGCTGTCGGCACCAGTGATAGTCTGCCTGACGTCAGCACCCTGTTGGGCTCATAACGACCCAGCCGAGAACTCCACTTGGTCGCATGGGTGCCCCATTCGGGATCCCCGATCGTTTCCCGATGCTGTCCGTGAGTTATATTCGTTTGCCTGTAAGAGCGAAGTAGTTAATTGAGCCCCAGCCAAAGAGGCCGGCGTAGTCCGTACATTTTAGTTCCTTGGAATATTGACCACGTAATGATGGCTACGGGGAGGGCAGAAGACGACGAGGACGCCGACGAGGCGATGTCTCGCAGCGAAGCGTTCGACCTCTTGAGCAGTCACCGCCGGCGGTACGCCCTCCACATGGCGAAACAGGCCGAGGGCTCCCTGGAACTGTCTGACATCGCCGAACAGGTTGCGGCCTGGGAGAACGACAAGGACCTCAAAGAGGTCACGAGCGACGAGCGCCACCGGGTGTACACCTCCCTTCAGCAGACCCACCTCCCCGCGATGGACGAGGCCGGCGTCATCGAGTACGACAACGGGACCGTCACGCTGACCGACGGGGCCCAGAACGTCGACATATACCTGGACGTCGTTCCGGAGAACTCGATTCCCTGGGCGTGTACTACCTCGGGCTGGCGATTTTCTCGGGGGCGCTGATCGCCGCCGCCGGTCTGGGCGTGTTCCCCGACGTCGTCCCCGACCTCGCGTGGGGGGCGATCGTCGTCGTCGTCCTCCTTGGCTCGGCGGCGTATCACGTCTGGCAGAACCGCCAGATGCGTCTCGGCGCCGGCGATGCACCCCCCGAGATCGACATGGAGGCGACGGACGAATGGCGTTGAGCACAAATGCTGCAACGCCCCACAACGGCGCTTCCCCTGGGGAAGAGCCGCTGGAAGCGGTTAGATCGCTGCGAATGGTGGATCAGACAGTGGCCGACCTCCTCGACACGCCGGCACTTGCTCGGCTGTACGCACACATTTTGCAACACGGGCCGGTCACCGTATCCGAACTGGTCGGCGAACTCGACATCCCCCAAGGGACCGCCTACGAGTACGTGCAGACCCTCGAAACAGCTGGCTTAGTGGAAAAAACCCGTGAGCAGCGGCCGTACGAATACGATGGCGAGTCGATTGCACTCACGCTCTCGACGGACGGTGAGACCCGAACGATCACGCCGGCGCTGATCGCCGCCGTTGCCCGCCGCGACCGGGATGAGGACATCGACGTCTACATCGAACGGCATGGCCTCGACGGTCTTGCTGTCGCTCTTGAGTACGCCTACGAGTACAGCAACGGCACGGTCAACTATCGAATTGCGGCCCGGGAACTTGACTTATCACCCCTTGAAGCCGAGATCATTCTCCAGGCGCTGGAACCGGTTGCCACCGAGTACGCCGACGCGGCTGCATAGCAGGTGGGACCGGGACACAAACGGCAAGTTCAAGAACGGTCCCCGTGAGGCTTGTGACATGACACGTTCCGTCTGGCTGAAGGCCGACGACGACGTCGGCGACTGGGAGGACCGCAAGCGCAGGATCACCGCCGGCCTCGAGGCCGGCGTCGACTGGGTACTCGTCGATGAGTACGACGTCGATCGGGTGCGCGAACTCGGGGAGGTGAACGTCGCGGCGTTCCAGGCGGACGACGTGCAGGTCATCGACGCCGCCGAGGAGGTAAAGAGCGAGCCCGACGCGGTGATCGCCGGAAAGGACGGCGAGGGCGACGGCACGGTCGACCTTCCGCCCGACCTCTCGGGATCGGCGGATCTCACGTCGATCCGGCGGGGCGACGCCTCCGGGGCCTTCGTCCGTATCCTCGGAAAGGACTACGAGACGTTCGCCGAACAGGCTGCCCACGACGCCGAGTACACCATCGTGGTCGGCGAGGACTGGAAGATCATCCCGCTGGAAAATCTCATCGCCCGCATCGGCGAGGAGACGACGTTACTCGCGGGGGTCAGGACTGCCGAGGAGGCCGAAACGGCCTTCGAGACGCTGGAGCGCGGCGCCGACGCCGTGTTGCTCGACTCGGACGATCCCGACGAGATCCGCCGGACGGTCGAAGTTCGGGACGCCGCCGACCGGGAGTCGCTTTCCCTGCGGTGGGCGGAGGTGACGGCGGTCGAACCGGCCGGTTCCGCCGACCGCGTGTGTGTCGATACGGGGTCGATGATGACCGACACCGAGGGAATGCTGATCGGATCGATGTCGCGTGGACTCTTTTTCGTCCACGCGGAGACGGCCGACTCGCCGTACGTCGCATCCCGGCCGTTTCGGGTGAACGCCGGCGCGGTCCACGCCTACGTCCGGACGCCCGGCGGGGAGACGAAGTACCTCGCCGAACTGAAAAGCGGCGACGAGATCCAGATCGTCGACGTCGAGGGCGACACCCGCGAGGCGGTCGTCGGCCGCGCGAAGATCGAGAAGCGTCCCATGTTTCGCGTCGGGGCGGACGTCGAAGCCGACGGGGGCGAGGACCACATCGAGACGCTGTTGCAGAACGCCGAAACGATCCGCGTGGCAACCCGCGATGGGCGGAAGTCGGTGACCAATCTTGAGGTGGGCGATGAGGTGCTCGTCTACTACGAGGCGACGGCGCGACACTTCGGCGAGGCCGTAGAGGAGAGCATCATCGAAAAGTGAGATGGGCGAGCACGCGTCGGACGCGCCGACATGTCCGGCCTGTGGTGAGCTGCTGTACAAGCGCCACTGCAAGTTTGTCTGTCCGAACCACGGCCCCGTGATCGACTGCAGCGATCCGTTTCGGTGATCCTCGCGCGGCCTCGATTCGGGGGTTTTTTGCTCGAATGCGCGAAGACGCACCAATCGAAAGCGGTTCGATCGCACTCATGTCCGCCTGGAACATAACGAAGGTCGCTTACAGGGGCGCGCTCCCGACGCTCGCGGTGAGCGCTGTGGGCGGACTGCTCGCCGGGAGCGTCCTCGGCGGGATGGACGCGGAACTCGAGAACGTTCCAGGCCTTCTGGTCATGGTGCCGGCCTTTCTGGCTATCCGGGGGAGCGTGTACGGCTCGCTCGGATCGCGGCTCTCCAGCGCACTCCACCAGGGGCTGATCGAACCCGTCTTTGAGATAGACGACCGTCTCGCCAATGCGGCCATCGCCGCGATCCTGAACGGCCTGCTCGCGAGCCTCTTTGCCGCATTCCTCACGTTCGGCCTGCTGTCGGCACTCGACGCACCCCGTGCGTCCTTGCTGACGCTCGTGTTCATCGCGCTCGTGGGCGGCGCGCTCGCGGGCCTCGCGCTCACCGTCACCATCGTCGTCGTCGTGTTTACCGGGTTCCGGCGGGGGATGAACCCCGACGACCTCGTCGGCCCCGCTGTGACGACCGCTGGCGACGTGTTCGGGATGGCGTCGCTGTTCGTCGCGACCAGGCTGGCACTGGCGGTAACGTGACCGGTGTCGGTCGCCCCGACGACCCGGCTTCCGAAGGGGTTTTGACCTCCCCATCTGATATGGATGATATGAGTCGGCGATGGCAAGAGTGGGATCACCTGCTCAAACTCGACCCGGACAAGGACCTCGTGGACGGGGAGACCTTCGAGGACGTCTGCCGGACCGGGACGGACGCCATCGAGATCGGTGGAACCCTCGACATCACCGCCGACAAGACCCAGCGTGTGATCGACGCCTGCGCGAAACACGACGTGGCACTGTTCCAGGAGCCCAACAACCCCGCCGTCGTCGTCGACGACGACGCCCTCGATGGGTATCTGGTCCCGATGGTGTTGAACGCCGGCGATCCCTTCTGGATGATCGAGGCCCACAAGGAGTGGGCACGCATCGACGACGTCGACTGGGAGAAGACGACCACCGAGGCGTACATCATTCTCAACCCCGAGGCCAGCGCCGCACAGGTAACGGACTCGGACTGCGAGCAGTCCCCGGCGGACGTCGCTGCCTACGCGAAAGTTGCCGAGCGGATGTTCGGCCAGGAGATCGTGTACATCGAGTACTCCGGCACCTTCGGCGACCCCGAAAAAGTCGGGGCCGCAGCTGACGCCCTCGAGGAGACGACCCTGTTCTACGGCGGCGGCGTCCACGACTACGACTCGGCGTACATCATGGCCGAACACGCCGACGTGATCGTCGTCGGCGACCTGATCCACGATGAGGGGTGTGACGCGGTCGCCGAGACGGTCCGGGGCGCGAAGGAGGCCCACGCCGGACTCGAAGCCGATACGGGTCGACAGAAGTCCTGATAGATATTCGCCGGGTACGGTGGAGGCTAAT
>JBDGQL010000203.1:0-19005 GCA_042219105.1 Karumarchaeum halophilus (SeqCode)
TCACGCTGATCGGAAGGCGGCAGTATGTGTCGCGCAGAACTGGTTTGCAGAACAGTATGGAAATGTGCCGTCTCTCGACAAGTTACCCGGACGTGTTCGGGTAATGAGACGGGCGGCATCGGGGGCTGGTGGAGGCCCCGACTCTCACGGACTTCACAGTTCGGGTGTTACCGACGGGGAGTCGGCGCGACCGTCACAGGGAGCGCGAGGGGAATTAAAGTCCGTTGCGTCAGCGATGCAAGACTAAACGCGGACGCCCCGCGCCACCGTGCGCGGGGTACTTCACAAAGTGCGTCGTGGAAACAGGAAGCCTCGGGGCTTGACCCCGAGGCACTTCACCACCGGGATGCCTGTAGAGATGGACATCGCCGACGCCAGCACGACGTGTGAGAAGGTGCTCTCGACCGTCGAGGAGGCGGTTATCGCGGACCGGTCGTTTCTCGAGACTACCCTGCTTGGCGTGCTCGCCCGCGGACACGTCCTCCTCGAGGACGTTCCGGGGACCGGCAAGACGCTCACCGCGCGGAGTCTCGCGACCGCGCTTGGACTGTCCTTTTCGCGGATCCAGTTCACGCCCGACCTCCTCCCCTCGGACGTCACCGGCACCCACATTTTCGACGAGCGCTCCGGGGAGTTCGAGTTCCGGACGGGGCCGGTGTTCGCGAACGTCGTTCTCGCGGACGAGATCAACCGCGCGCCCCCGAAAACACAGAGCGCGCTGCTGGAGGCCATGGAGGAACGACAGGTGACCGTCGACGGCGAAACCCGGAAGCTCCCGGAGCCGTTTTTCGTGGTCGCGACCCAAAACCCAGTCGAGCAGGAGGGAACCTTCCCCCTGCCGGAGGCGCAGGTCGACCGCTTCATCGTGAAAGCCAGCATCGGCTACCCCAGTTACGACGGGGAGGCGGAACTTCTGTATCGGCGACTCGACCGTCGCCAACAGAGCCCGTCGATCGAGGCAGTGTTGACGAACAAGGGAGTGACTGCTCTCCAGGGAACGCCCGAGACGGTGATCGTCGACGACGACCTCGTCTCCTACGTTCTGGAGCTCTGCAGGGGGACGCGGGACCACTCGCAGGTGTCGGTCGGGGTCTCCCCGCGTGGCACCCAGCGACTGCTGGAGGCCGCGCGTGCCCGTGCCGTGATCGACGGACGGGAGTACGTCTCACCCGACGCCGTCCGGTCGGTCGCGGAGCCGGTACTCGCACACCGGCTGGTGTTGACCCCCGATGCCCGCGTCAACGACGTCGGGAAGGCGACGGTCGTCGGCGACGTGGTCGAGGACACGCCGGTGCCGACCGTCGACTAATCCAGCGTCGCGACCAGCAGGACGGCACCGAGCAACAGAAAGGCGACCGCGGCGACGGGCTGGCCCCCGGTGGCGAACCGGTAGACTGCGTAGCCGACGGCGGCGGTGAGAGTGCCGACGGCGAGGGTCGCCGCCCCGTGTACTGCCTCGATGCGTGTCGTGTCGGCCGACCGTCCGAGCTGCTCGCCGACGCTGATCGCGTTACTCCCGGCGTCCCACGCGACGACCGTGAGGACGACGCTCGCGAGAACCGGGACGATCGGTGCGGCCTGGGCGCCGGCGATCATGGCGGCGACGAACAGCCCGAACGCGCCGGTCGTCACCATAGAGCGCGTGCCCCGGAGGAGGCCGGCCCAGAGAACGAGGGTCCCGGCCGCGCCGAGGACGAGCGCGGGCCAGGAGTAGAACCCCCCCGTGACGAGCGCGACGCTTCCGGCGAACGCCGAGATCCCACGACCCAGCGAGGCCGGTCGGCGGTCGACCGTCACGGGCGGCCCCTTGGATCGTCATGACGGGCGAGCGCTGCGTCGAGCGGTTCCGTCCACGACCAGTCGATCACGGGAACGCCGGCCCGCCGGAGGGTGGAGATCCGGAGCTGGCGGGCGACGCCGGCCAGCCGGTGGCCGGGGGATCCATCGGTCGTCGGATTCGGGCTGATGACGGTGACGGGAAAGCCACGTTCCTCGAACTCCCGGGCGGTTCGCACCGGGGTCTCGTCAACGAGCGGCGAGAGATACACGACCTGGGTTCCCGGGTCGAGACGGCTGTGGAGGGTGGCCTCCCAGCCCCAGAAGACGGGGTGTTCGGCCTCCGGACGCGGCGAGAGGGCGGGCTCGACGGCGAGCAGTTCGCGGGCCCGGGCCCGGTGGTCGGCGCCGCTGTCCGGCGCGAGCCAGCACGATTCGGACTCCGACGCGGCGATGCCGACGCGGTTGCCCTGCCTCTCGAGTTGGGCGAACACCTGGCCGGCGGCGTCGACGGCCCGGTCGACGGCGTGAGACTCTCCCCCGCCCGGGGAGACGTACGCGGGCTCCCGTACGTCGATCACCACTACCACCGTCGCGGCGCGTTCCTCCCGGAACTCGATGGTCGTCAGTTCGCGCGTCCGTGCTCGACGGTTCCAGTCGATGCGACCCATTGGATCGCCCGGCCGGTACTCTCGGGTCGCCGAGAACTCGACGCCCTCGCCGGTCGTCGGGGCCCGCTCGCGGCCGACGAACCGGTTTCCGGACCGCCGTAGCGGGATCGGCTCCGTCCCAGCCGAGAGAGCGGGAATACACGTCAGCGTCGTGTCCGACGTGTACAGCCGTTCGACTTCCGTCCCGCCGGTGAGGTCCCGCCCGATGACGCGCGTCGGGCCGAACTCGTGGACCCCGCGCCGGGCGGTGACGGTGTAGGAGAACTCGGAACTCCGCCCCGGACGAAGCGCCGTCCCGAGCCGCGGTGAGCCGTCGTCGACGGACAGCGTCTCCGGCACCCCGTCGACGACGCGGAGGTCGGGGAGAGTCCGGTCACCGGTGTTGGTCACGGTCACCGTGACGGTCACCGTCTCGCCGTTCGCCGGCGTGTCGGTGTCGAGCGTCCGCTCGATCGCCACGGTTCCGGGACCGAGCACCGGCGAGCGAGCGTACGCCGCGTAGCCGACGCCGACGACGGCCGCGAGGAGCACCGCCGGGCGCTCGGCGAGGATTCCCACGCCGAGGCCGACGAATGCGATGACGCTCACCCCGCGCCAGTGACCGGTCGACCGCGATTTCTCCGCGCCCCTGCCGGGGTCGTCCGCGTCGGGCGTCGAGGGTGGGCGGTCGGAGCCCTCCTCGGGCGTGGCCTCCTCGGCGTCCCGGTCTCCGGGAGCGTCCGTCGTCACCCCGCGTGGGACGTGTCGCTCGACCGTCGCGACGATAGCATCCACGGCGTGGCGGGCCCGCCGCCGGGTCGCCGTCTCACCCCGGAGCCCGTCGCGGATGCGCGTCCGGAGCGGGGGGTCCGGTGCGTCCGCTCCGCCGAGAAACGACGCCGCGTACCCGTCCTCGGTCCACGTCCCCGCGTCCACCTGTTCGGCGGCGTCGGAGTCGGTGAGGCCCTCAAAATGGGTGAGGACTTCGGTCGTGACGGCGGTTAGACCCTCGCGCATCCGTCGACCGGGTGGATACGTCCGGTAGCCCTCCAGGAACCACGCGAGCACGTCGTCGATGTTCCGGCCGGGGCGCGGGGCCACGACTCGGCGTTCCGGATCGTGCGTCCGCGCCTCGTCGAGCGCCCCGTGGCGGCGGCGCTGGATGACGCGGATCGCCTGGACGAGCGCCAGCACCCCGATCACCGTGACGATCGCCCGGTCCGGTCGCAGCGGGATGATGCCCGGGGCAACGAGCGCGACGGCGCCGACCGCGAGCGTCACGACGCCGATCAGCAACGCGAATCGGCCGCGGTTCACGGGTCGTCCTCCGTGTACCGCGCTTCGATGCGCCGGAAGACGTCGATCGCTCGTCGCTCCCGCTCCGTGGAGGGGTCCGCGTCTCCGTACCTGACGTCCTCGAAGAGACGGGTCAACTCGCGGACGTCGTTCCGACCCATGCCCGCCTCGATTGCGGCGGTTTCGAAGTCTCCGGGCGTGCTCGTCTGGGGGTCCGGAATATCGAGCAGCGCCGTCATCTCGCGCCAGGCGCGGTACACCTCGTTGTCGGCGCTCGCGTCC
This sequence comes from Karumarchaeum halophilus (SeqCode), assembly GCA_042219105.1. Lineage (GTDB taxonomy): Archaea > Halobacteriota > Halobacteria > Halobacteriales > Hikarchaeaceae > CAYSJP01. The sequence goes on from JBDGQL010000203.1 coordinate 4,005, forward strand.
CGCTCCAGGCGGTCTGCGGCCCGTCCCGCGGCCGCGCCCACCGCTGTCGCGTCCACACCGTCGCTCTCATCGGCCTGCGTCCGGTCGTCGCCGTCCGAGGCGGTTCGCAGATACGCGAGAACCGTTCCGAACAGCGCCGCGATCAGACCGAGAAGCAACAGGATCGACGGCAGCGACGGCTGTTCAGCGGCCCCCGAATCGATGCCGCCGCCACCGTCGCCGCCACCGCCCCCGAACGGACTACCGTTCCCCAACCCCCGGGTCGGCTCCATCGGTGATTCGGGCGGAAACCCGAGCACCGAGAAGATCACGTACAACAGCCCGATCACGACGGCGAGGGCGACGAAAACCTTGAGAGCCGCCCGTCGGTACGCGTACAGATACGCCAGAAAGGCGAGCACGACGAGGACGCCGAGCACGACGGTGATCTCGGTCAGAAACGGGATCTGCAGGGTTTCGCCAGGGGCTGTTGCGTTCCCTGCCGGGAGGATCCCGCCGCCGCCCGGCGTGGCGCCCCCGCCGGATCCGCCGGAGCCGCCCTCCTCGGGAACGACCGTCGACTCGATCGTGGCCGCGACGACCGCGACCGCGACGATCACGAGGACCGCGATCGCCGCCGATCGGATCGAGTCCCTCATAGGAATCCGGTTGGGGTCGCCCCCAAAAGGGGTGTTGGAACCCGGCGAATTGCGTACGAAGTTGGGTGAAAATCAGGAAAGTACTGATGTAGCTGTCCGACCCAGCAGTGTACATGAGCAGTCTATCAGATGCGGTCGGTCGGCTCGCGGGGTACGTCCCCGGGTGGCTCGACCAGGCAACGATCGCCCAGTCGACGCTCGCCGGGATCGCGGCTGTACTGGGGTCCTACGCAGTCGTGGGGTTCACTCCGGCACTGGTCACGGCGCCGATCGAGTCGTTTCTCGTCACGTGGATGCCCGGCGTCGTGATCACGTTCGCGATCACGGTGCTCGGGGAGCTGGGCAAGAAGCTGAATCTGGTCACCGCGATCAGTCTCGGAATCGGCGGGTTCGCCGCCGTCTCCTTCGTCGCGATCAAGATAACTCGACGCTCCGGACGGTCGTCGGCTTCGTTCACCGACGTGGAGACTGACGCCGCCACCACGGCGGCCGTCCCCCTGGTTGTGGGTGGCGCCATCCTGGCCGTGGCGTTCGCGCTGACGGGCGAAACCGGATCGAGCATGGGAGCCGGGATCGCGGCGGCGACGGTAGCCGGAGTCTCGGAGATCGGCGTCGGATCGGGGTCAGGTGTCAAACGGTCGGGGCGCAGGCGACTCCTGCGGTCCGGCGGGACGCTGGCGCTGGGGGGTGCCGGCGCCTACTTCCTCGGATCGAGGGGGGGACTGGCCGGCGAGGCGGAGATCGAGAGCAACCCCGACGTCACGCAACCGAGCGACCTCATGGAGCGCGAGGCGGTGAAGGAGGGCGTTGCCTCCCGGCTGGACGAAGCCGAGGACAAGTCACTCAGCGTCAGGGGAATCGAGCCACTCGTTTCGGAGAACTTCTACCGGACGGACATCAACAACACCGTCCCGACCCCCGACGCCGAGGGCTGGGAGCTGTCGATCACCGGCGCGGTCCAGTCCGAGCAGACCTACGACTTCGAGAACCTGGGGTCGTTCGACCCCCAGCACCGGTTCATATCGCTCCGGTGTGTCGGGGAAAACCTCAACGGCAACAAGATGGACAACGCCATCTGGACGGGAGTGCCGATCGAGCCACTCTTGCAGCAGGCGAACCCCCAGGCCGATTTCGTCATGGCACACGCGGTTGATGGCTACTCCGTCGGGTTCCCTCTCGAGGAACTCGAAGGGGCGTTTCTCGCCTACGGAATGAACGGCGAGCGCCTCCCCCGCGAGCACGGCTACCCCGTTCGCCTGCTCGTTCCCGGCAACTGGGGGGAAGTCAACGTCAAGTGGATCGACGAACTCGAGATCCAACAGGAGGAAGAAAAGGGGTACTGGGAAAAGAAGGGCTGGAAGGGCACCGGCGAGGTCAAGACCGTCGCGAAGATCAAGTCCGTCAACAGGATGAACGACCGGGTCCAGGTCGCCGGCCACGCCTACGCGGGGACGCGTGGCGTGAGCGCGGTCGAAATCTCGGTCGACGGCGGCGACTCCTGGGAGGAGGCGACGCTTTCGGAGCCCCTTCCCGGACAGGACGTCTGGCGACAGTGGAAACACGTGTACTACGATCCCGGCGATCACGAGGTGATCGCGCGGGCAATCGAGGAGGACGGGACCGTCCAGCCCAGCAAGGAGACGGGGTCGTTCCCGAGCGGACCCTCCGGGTGGGTGTCGCGGTCGGTGTAGGTCCCGGCAAAAGCGGGGCCACTCGCTACGTTTTTGACCTTGACCGTGCGAGGGTGTCGTAATGGCTGACGCCTTCGAACCGGGTGCGAACGTCCCCCGCGGGGAGTTCGGCTTCGACGTCCGCCCGGAGACGGACCAGTCCTTCGAGAACGCGCTCGCGAAGGCGCGGTCCGGAGACCGGCTGACGGTCGACGACGCGATAGAACTCTTTACCACCGGCTCGCGTACGGCGGGGATCGACCCCGGGCGCAAGGAACTGATCCTGGAGGCCGCCGACAGGCGCCGCGCCGAGGTGGTCGGCGATGAGGTCACGTTCGTCGCCAACCTCAACAACAACGTCACTACCGCCTGCAACACGGGCTGTCTGTTCTGCAACTTCAAGGACCGCTCGAAGCAGTTCCTCGAGGAGTCAAACGCCGACCACGGCGGGTTTACGAAGACGCCCGCCGAGTCCCGCGCGATCGTCGAGGACGCGCTGGATCTGGGGATTTACGAGGTCACCTCCGTCTCCGGGCTGCATCCGGCGTTCGCGCTCGACGCCGAGCACCGCGAGATCCTCGAAACGAGCGACCGGGGGGATCTGAACTACAAGCTACCCGAACGCTACGAGAAGAATCCCGCGACGTACACCGACCAGATCGAGGCGATGAACGTCGGGGACGTCCATCTTCACTCGATCACGCCCGAGGAGGCCTACCACGCCCGCCGGGGAACCGACTGGAGCTACGAGGAGGTGTACGGCCGCCTGCGGGAGGCGGGGCTCGACTCGGTGCCCGGCACCGCCGCGGAGATTCTCGTTGATGAGGTTCGGGACGTGATCTGTCCCGGCAAGATCAGGAGCGGCGAGTGGGTCGAGGCGATCGAGGCGGCGGCCGACGCCGGCCTGCCGACGACTTCGACGATAATGTACGGCCACGTCGAGAACGAGGCCCACCGGGCAAAGCACCTGAAAGTCATCCGGGACATCCAGGACCGCACCGGCAACATCACCGAGTTCGTGCCCCTCTCCTTCGTCCACCACAACACCCCCCTGTTCGACCGCGGCATGGTCGATGGCGGCGCAACCGATGCCGAAGACGAGCTCATGATCGCCGTCTCCAGACTCTTTCTCGACAACATCGACCACATCCAGTCCTCGTGGGTGAAGTTCGGGAACGCGAAGGGACTGAAACTCCTGAACTGCGGTGCCGACGACTTTATGGGGACGATCCTTTCGGAGGAGATCACGAAGCGCGCCGGCGGCGAATACGGCGAGATCCGGACGTTCGCGGACTACGTCGATATGATCTCGGCGATCGGCCGGACGCCGGTCGAGCGCTCGACGGACTACCTGAAACGCCGGATCGTCGATCCCGAGGACCCGCCGTTCGGGCCGAAACTGGGGCCACGCGCTGACGGGACGCCGATGCTCCGGGACTCGCCGACGCCGCCCATCGCCGGGAGCGCCACGACTGACTGATGGGACGACTCCGCGAAGAGATCGAGGATCGAATCGAGACGCGATCGCTCCTCATGCTCGCGGTCGTCGCCTGGATCTCGATCGAGGCTTTCGACGCCGCGCCGGAGCAACTCGCCGCGACGACGATCGGGAGTGCGATCGCCGGCGGGGCGGGCCTCGTTGCCGACGCGTTCGATCTCCAGGATGGCGTCCGGACCAGTGGCCTCGGTCTCGCGAGCCTGTTCGGCGGCGCAGCGCTCTTTGCGGCCGAGGGGGCAGTTGTACTACCCGCCGCTCTGGGGCTGGTCGGACTGTGGCTCGCCGTCGACGGCGCCCAGTCGCTCCGTCACGCCGGCATCGAAGAACCGGCGGAAGCGCAACCGGATGGGGAGGCGGTGTACCGGAGATACCTGCGGCGCCGGATTCGCGAACTCCTCAGTGATCGGTCCCGGTCCAGAACGGAACTCCACGAGGCGATGGACGCCGATGCGGACGACATCGACGCCGCGCTCGCCGAACTGCGGGAGCGCGACCTCGTCTCGCTCCGGGGAGGCGTGTACCACCGAGACACGCCGGAGACACCCGGACGACTCGCGCGAGGGCGAAACTGGCTCGCCGGAATCGCCAGGCGCCTCGGTCGACCCGTCACCGTGGAGTTCCGGGACGACGATCCGTACGGGGAACGGGAGGAAACCACGCCCGATACCGCCACGTCACACGGGGAGTGGGGTAGCCGGTCGACGGAAGACACACCGGACGACGGGACGGAATCGGTGGCTGACGAGGAGCGCGTGAGACAGCGCGAGCGCGAGTGAGGCGGGTTGGCGGGCGAATCAGTCCGCGCCGAGCACGCCCCGGTACCGTGCGCCGGCCGCCCCGTCGGCGTCGATGGCGTCGAGAACCCTGTCTGACACCCACGGTTTCTCCAGATGACGTTCGTAGACTGGCAAGCGCTCGCGGAGTGGGACGCCCGCCTCCTCTGCGATGTCCTCCAGTTCTCGCAGCGCAGGCCAGGCGTACGCCGGGTTGATGTGATCGTCGGTGATCGGTGAAACGCCACCCAGGTCGTCGACGCCACAGTCGAGCAACTCCCGGACGGGGGCGAGATTGGGCGGAACCTGGACCGACACGTCCTCCGGAAGCGCGTACCGGGCCATCGCGACGGCCCGGCGCATGGTCCCGATGTCGGGCGAGCCACCCGACCAGCGCTCGTTTTCGACGACGGGCTGGACGATCACCTCCTGGATGTGTCCGTACCGCTCGTGCAACTCACGGATCGCGAGCAGGGATTCGGCGCGGTCGCGCCACGCCTCGCCGATCCCGACGAGGATGCCCGTCGTGAACGGAACCGACAGTTCGCCGGCGTTCCGGAGGGTGTTGAGTCGCTGGCCCGGTGTCTTCTGGCGCGGTCCGGCGTGGGCGTCCACGTCGGCGGTCGTCTCCAGCATGACGCCCATGCTGGCGTTGACGTCGGCGACCGTGGCCATCTGCTCTCTGGTCTGGTCACCGGGGTTAGCGTGGGGGAGCAGGCCCGCCTCAAGGGTCAGTTCGCAGACCTCCCGCAGGTAGTCGTGAATCGAGTCGTGGCCCCATTCCTCAAGCTGGTCATGGATCGCGGTGTATCGGTCGTCGGGATCGTCGCCGAAGGTGAAAAGCGCCTCCGTGCAACGGGCGTCGACGCCGGTCTCGACGATATCGCGGACCTCCCCGGGTGAGAGCAGGGTCGCCTGGCCCGGCGGATCGAAGTACGTGCAGTAGGTACAGGTGTACCGGCAGGCGGTCGTCAGGGGGACGAACACGTTCCTCGCGAAGGTGAGGGCGGGCGCCGGATCGACGTCGGCCGGGGTCACCTCGAGGAGATCCCGGACGTCCGGCTCCGCGATGTCGACCTCGATCCCGTACTCGCTGGCGCCCTCGATCATCGTTCCGGAGTTCTCTCTCGAGGAGTTTATACTGTCGGTCACGCCCCGAGTGTTGCCGGCGTCACGGACGGCGCTCGACCCCGACCCGTCCCCCCTCGATGGCGAGTTCGAACCCCCGTTCCACGAGCCACACCCGCGCCTCGCCGTCGCCGTGGAGGAGCACCTCCGCCAGGTCGGCGGGCTCGTCGACGTCGGTCGCGAGCCGGTGGGAGTCGACGGTCCGTACCGCCGCCCCCACTGACCGAGCCGCTTGCAGGTGATCGCGATACGAGACGCCGTGGTAGTCGACGCGAAACGCCGGGTGACGGACGACCAGCGCGTTCGTGCCGCCGCCACGCCCCGGCGCGATGGTCACGTCGGTGCCAGCGTCGGCGTCGGCTGGCTCGTCGACGCCACCGTCGGGGTTGAGGAGCCGATCAATCGATGCCGGAGTCGCCAGCGCCAGGTCAGCCATGACGACCGCAACCGCTTCCTCCGACGCTGTAAGAACGGCGTTCACGGCGTCGGTAAGCGGTCGCTCGTCGACGATAGTCGGGACGTTCACGTCGACGGCGGCGGTCGCGAGCACCTCGGGGTCGGTCCCGGCCTCCCGGAGCGTCGACAGCACGTCTTCGAGCATGGCCCGGGCGAACGCCCGGCGCTCGGTGTCCTCGAGGACGCCCGAAAGGCGAGTTTTCGGCGTTTCGGCGGCGAAAGGGACGATGATGCGCATTGTATGGGTCGTTCCGTCCTCGTGGATCGACGACGCGAGACCAAAGATTTATGTACGTCCTTATCAGAACAGGGGTTCGAGTTCGTCGTCGTCGTCGTTGACGAGTTGCTGGAGGTTGGACTCGCTCTCCTCGCGGAGGGTCTCGATGTTCTCCTGGGCCTCGATGGCGACGCGCTGGAGTTCCTTGATACGGGGGATGTTCGTGGTTCCCGAAAGCAGGATGGCCGCGGCGACCTCGTCGTCGCGTCGGATCGGGTAGTCACCGCCACGGACTTCCATGCTCCCGGTTTGCTCTTCGAGCCACCGCCTGGCCCGTTCGATCCCTTTCCGGTCCAGATACTCCGGGGGACCCGACACGACCACCAGGGCGCGCTCCGTCCCTTCGACCTCACAGTCGAGTGTGAGCCGGCCGAGCGTTGCCTTCCGGACGAGGCTGGTGACCCGGTTCGTCGTGTTCGCCGTGTTCTGGAGGCCGTCGTTTTCGTTGCCGGTACCGGTGAACCGCGAGAGGAAACCGCCGGTGTCGGTGTTGCGCTCGACGGTCTCGGACGCGTACCCGAGCGTCGAGATGCCGCCGCCGGCGAGGGTGTTGATAATCTCCGAGGAGTCGACGACGCTCTCGCCGACCGCGTCACCGCCGCTTATTTCGCCCGCGCTGAACAGCACGCCGAAGCGCTTGACGATCTCCTCGTTGATCTCGTCGTAGGCGCTCTCGATGGACTCGCCGGTCCTGCGCCACGCGTCGTTGTCGAACAGAAGGAGGTTGTCGGCCTCCCGCACGAAGTCCTTGAACGACCGTGCCGCGTTGAGCGTGTAGATCCCGCCCTCATCGGAGGCCGGGAGGACCCCGAGTCCGTACACCGGCTCCGTGTAGATGCGCTTGAGATGCTTCGCGAGCACCGGCGCGCCGCCGCTGCCCGTGCCACCGCCGAGAGCGGCGACGATCAGAAACGCGTCGATCTCGTGAACCGGCACGCTGTCGATGACGGCCTGGATCTCATCGAGTTCCTCCTCGGCTATCTCCGCGCCGAGTTCGTTGTCCGCGCCGACGCCGTGTCCCTTCACTCTGGACTGACCGATCAGAACGCGTTTGTCCTCGGAAACGTAATCCAATCCGAGGAGATCCACCTTCGCCGTGTTCACGGCAATCGCCGAGCGGACGATCTCGTTTCCCGTCCGGTGATCGTACCACAGGAACTTGTCGACGATCTTCCCGCCGGCCTGTCCGAACCCGATCAGCGCGAGTTTCATTTTTTGTGCCGGTCTCCGTGGGATGACACCACTCCTGTAGCGCGGTTAAGACTTTTGATCGACGACCCGACACTTCCCGCCGTGCGGTACACTGTCGGACGTATCGGGGGGTTCGACGCCACACCACGGGACTCCTCGACGCGCCCTGCGACGCCCGTTCCCGGCGGCGCGGGGAAGCCGATCGCAGAGGCGGTCATGTGACCCCGAGATACTCCCGGAGGGTGGTGAGATCCCCCTCGGTGAGGCCGAACGCGTCGATGTCGTTGTCGGCGGTCGTGTTATCGAGGCGGAGCGACCGGGCCTGATCCGCGCCGAAGGGGACGAACGGAAGCGGCCCGGCGATTGTGAGGCCGACCGAAGCGAGCGACATCGGAACCGGGAGGATCGAGACGGATTTGCCCTCCGCCCGGTAGGCGAGTTTCGTCACTGTCGCCAGCGTGAGCACGTCCGGGCCGCCAATCTCGTAGGTCTCGCCGACGTGGTCGTCCCCGAGGGCGTCGGCGAGGACACGGACCATGTCCTCGCGGTGGATCGGCTGGAACCGGGTGCGCCCGCCGCCCGGAAGCGCGGTCACGTAGGGCGTCGTCAACTGTTTCGTGAACGGGACGAACTCGCCGCCATCACCGAACACGACCGAGGGTCGGAAGATCGTCCAGTCGAGATCGGACCCCCGGAGGATCGTCTCCGCCTCGCCTTTCGCACGGAGATACGCCGTCGGTCCCCCAGGATCGGCGTCCAGCGCACTCATCTGGACGAACCGGGAGACGTCCGCTTCCTCGGCCGCCCTGACGGCGTTTTCGGTTCCGCCGAGGTGGATCCGGTCGTGCGTCCGGTCGCCTCGGGTGTCGTACAGCGGCGAGAGCGCGACGAGATTGTACACGGCATCCTGGCCCTCGAAGGCGTTCGCGATTGATCCGGCGTCGGTGACGTCGCCTGCCACCGTCTCGATGCTCGGTGGGAGGGCGGCGCCGCCGGGAGAGCGCGACAGGGCCGTCACGTCGTGCCCGCGCTCGTCGAGTTCGCGACACAGCGCCTCTCCGATGAATCCCGTTCCCCCGGTTACGAGGATGTCCATACCATAACTCCGGCGCGGCGGTCCGTTAAATCTGGCGTCAGGGCAGTGATACTGTCGGCTGTGACTCGATGGAGATATACTGTCGGACAGAAGTGTTGATAATTCGAAGGCCCCCCGTCCCGGGGGTTCGATTATCAATGTCTCTGTCCGACAGTATATTCGTCACCCCGGGGTGGCGAATTCCTCCACGAACTTACAGCCGACAGTATGAGCCACCGGTGGAAGGGCTTTTGTCCGCGAGGAGTCTCTTCGCGGGCATGCTCGTCACGCTCGAGGGAATCGACGGATCGGGGAAGACCACCGCGTGTGAGGGGCTCCGCGAGGCGTTCCCTGGGGCCACCCTCACCCGGGAGCCGACTGAGTCGTGGTACGGCGACGCGGTCCGGCGGTCGATCGGGAGCGACGACGCCGATCCGCTTGCCGAGCTGTTTCTCTACACCGCCGATCACGCAGCCCACCTCGACCGGGTCGTCCGCCCGGCGCTCGGACGCGGCGACCTCGTGATCTCCGATCGGTACGCCGACTCCCGGTACGCCTACCAGGCCGTCGCCCTCGAAGAAGTGATCGACGACTCGCTCGCGTACGTCAGGGACATCCACGCGCCGTTCACACGGCCCCCGGACCTGACGCTGTACTTCGACGTCGACGTCGAAACCGGCGTCGAGCGCAGCGGCGCGACCAACAAGTTCGAGCAACTGGATTTTCTCCGGAGCGTCCGAAAGCGCTACGAGACCGTCATCGCGTCCGATCCGGACCGGTTCGTCCGGGTTGACGCCTCCCGGCCACCCGAGGCAGTTCTCGACAGCGCGGTCGAGGCGATCGAGTCCGCGCGCCGCGAGCGCTGATCCGAACCGGGCTGGAGTGCCGCCTGGTCAGTCCGTCGTCGCTGGGAGTTCAACCTCCTCGGGCGCCGGCATCCAGACGTAATCGATCGTGAATCCGAGAGCGGTAGGAACCCCGATCATGACGAAGATAGCCGTTCCCCGGGAGCCGAGGTCGGGACCGACCCGGCCCAGCAACAGCGTCGTCAGCGTCAGCGCGACCGGGATGATGGTGATCGCGAAGACGACCGCACCCCACGAGGTGTCGAGTCGGACGCGAAACAGACGAGTCAACAGGGCGGCGATGGCCGTCTGGACGACCACAGTGATGAGGATGAAGGCGACGCCGAGGACCGATACCATGCGGTCCCATTGTGCCCGGACTGGTTTTGGCCTGTCGGATCGGGACAGGCCATGCAGGTTCGTCGCCCTGTACACCCGGACGGGATTTGCTAATAATGTCTGTTGTAGCTGTTTACCGGTGATCGCCACCCCCGGTGGCGGCGAGCACCGGTAAGAGACTACAACAGACATTATAAGCCGCGCCGTCTAATCGAGCGCGATGTAGGTCCGGGTTTCGGTGATTCCATCGAGGTCCTGAATCGACGAGGAGGCCGTCCTGAGCACCTGATACACCTCCTCGGCCGTGACCTCGGTCATGATGTCGAACTCTCCCGCGACGATGTGGGCCTCGGCGACCTCGTCGATTTTGCGGACCCCGGTGACGATATCCTCCGACTGCCCGGCTTCCGTCTTGATCATGACGAACGCATCTACCATGGGCTGACTACTCGATCCCCGGAAAAAAGCCTTCGCACCAGCAGTGTCCGGATCAGCGAAAGCCGATGTCCGCCGGGTCGCGTTCCCGGGTCAACGTGATCTCGAGGATTCCGTTGTTGAGACGCACGTCCGCGGACCCGGAGTCAACGTACGCCGGGAGATCTACCCGGATGGCAAACGGTCGGGGTTCAGCGTCGGCAAGAACGTCGAGAACACGACCGTCACACCGGGTGTCGATGTCGTCTTTGCTCGCCACGGGGATGTCCGCGACGACCGTGAGATGGCCATCGTACTCCTGGACGTCCACGCGGTCGGTTTCCTCGCCCGATACCCCGACCACCGGCGAACTGATCCCGTGGCCATCAGCCGTGAACGGATCGTCGTCCCCGCGTTTTCCCATGTACGTTGGTAGGGTTCCGCGGGGATAAACCGTTCGCCGGGCCGGAAATCCGCCGGTTCACGACCGGTGTCGTTTTGCCGCTACATCCCCGCGATCCCACGATGCGACGGTTCGTCGGCCTCTGTGCAGTCGCCGCCCTGCTCGCGCTTGCCGGGTGCCAGGCGCCGACACAGGCTCCCGAGTTGCCCGACCGCCCCGGAAACGACCCGGGCATGAGCGAGACGCCGGCGCTCGATCCCTCCGAAGACGTCGTCGGATGGGAGAACGGGGTCTGGTACGACGATCCGATCCCGATCGAGGACTCCGACGGACTCAACGACACCGAACTCGGTCTCGTCGTCAATCGGTCGATGGCCCGCGTCGAACATCTCCGGCAGGGGGAGTTCAGCAGGACGGTCCCCGTCGAGGTCATCTCCCGGGCGGAGTTTGCCGACAGGGTCGGCGGCGACGGGGGGAACACGAGCAGGGACCGGGCCAAACGGCTGTTCAAGAACACGATCTTCGAGGCGCTGTTTCTCATCGGCGAGGACGAGAGCGCGATCGACCGACGGGAGGAAAACACGCAAAGTAGCGTTCTGGGGTACTACGCGCCGGCGAAAAACCGGATCACGATCGTCTCGGATACCGACACCGTCGTGATCGACGAGCGGACGCTCGCACACGAACTGGTCCACGCCTTCCAGTGGGAACACTACCGGATGCGACGCCTGGGCGGGTGGACGATCGAGAAGCGCAACGCGGGAAGCGCGGTGATCGAGGGAGTCGCCCGTTATCTCGACGGGCACTACGCCGACCGGTGTGGCGACGTGTGGGACTGTGTCATGCCTCCGTCGAGGGATGCCGGGGATCCAGATGACGACACCGAAGACGGGAACGACGCCGAGGACGAGAACGATGATGGCGGAGAGATCCACAGAGGGCTGTACGTCCTCCAGTATTTCCCCTACAGCGACGGCCCGGTGCTGGTCGATCGGATGCGTTCGGAAGGCGGATGGGATGCGGTTGCCGGACTGTACGCCAATCCGCCGGAAAGCACCGAGCAGGTGATCGATCCCGACGAGTACCGGTCCGACACCCCGGCCAATATCACGGTCACAAACCGGAGCGACGAGGAGTGGACGCGGATTCAGCCACCCCGCGGCGGTCCGATGTTCGAGTCGGTCGGCCAGCCGGGGCTCACGGCGATGTTCGCCTATCCCGCGTACGACGATCGGAGGTCGGATCCAGTCCTTCCCAAAAGCGCGTTCATGAACCGCGAGGACGGCACTCCCAACAGGACCGACCCCTTCGAGTACGACGCTGTCCCCGTCAGTGGCTGGGACGGCGATAGGATGTACGTCTACGCCAACGCGTCGAACGCGACGGGGTACGTGTGGCGGCTCGCCTGGGACTCGGCGGCCGACGCCCGGGAGTTCGCCGACGCCTACCGGCGCCTGCTCCGCTACTGGGGTGGGGAGCGCAGCGACGGTGTGTGGCGTATTCCGGAGGAAGAAAGCGGCTTCGGGGACGCCTTCGCGATCGAGGTAGACGGATCGACGGTGACGATCGTGAACGGACCGACTGCCGAGGACCTCGACGGCATCCACGGACCCGTCGCGAGCCGGGAGTCAGACTGACGCCGAGGGTCCGGGGACGCATCCGACGCCGCCGAGAGGTGGCCGCCGCTGTGGAGCGTGAGCGATTCAGCGCCGCGCTAGCGACGGGCTGAAAAGCAGTTATTGGCGAGCGACGTTCGTCGCGCGCGGGCCCTTGGGGGCCTGTTCGATGTCGAACTCGATGCTCTCTCCTTCTTCGAGGTCCGGGCCGCCAACGTCCTCCATGTGGAAGAAAACGTCCTCCTCGGCGTCCTCAGTCGAAATGAATCCGTAACCGCCCGTGTCGTTGAAGAAATCAACTTTACCGTTTGGCATTGCAAACAAACGTACACCCGGTACACGGATAACCCTTCCGAGAGACGCGGTACCACGACCGTCGGGAGGAAGGGTCCAACAGGAGGTCGTCCCACAGCGGTATACACCCGGACACGAATAGTTCACCACGCAGGTTGATTGTTCCCGGTCAAAATGATGTCTCCCGGTCAAACAAGCCACAGTCACGTTGACTGGTTCGTGTCCGGGTGTATATCTGTCAACTGCCCCGCCCACGGTGGGGCGGGGAATCCGCCTTGACTATTGTTTGAAGTAGCGAGGAAACCGCGCCGTTCACAGCGGGTGAAAATGTCACTGTGACTGGTACCAGGAGGAGTTCGTGATCGAGCCACGTTTTGACTCCGTCCAGGGACAGCACGAGCTGTTATCTGGTCTGGAGGAGAGTAACACCTTTGTTTATACTGTCGGTCACGACTCGATGGAGATATTCGACACCCCGGGGTGGCGAATTCCTCCACGAACGTGTGACCGACAGCATTAGTCTGGGGGAGCAGTTGTCTGAGTCACTGTTCGTCGTCCTCAGAATCCAGGCGTCGTTTGAGTATGTATCCAGCACCACCGATCCCCGCTATGGCGGCTCCAATCACGAGTGCGAACGTCGCTTGACCCGGTGTTCCTGTTTCGTCGGTCCTCTGACCCGCGTCAGTCCTCGTTTCCGGCCTGATCGGCTCGGTCGGATCAGTCGGCTGTGTCCTGAGTACAGGATACTCATAAATACGAGTCTGCCAGACGGTCCCGAAGGCAAGCCCAGTCATATGCGTTCGGGCAGCGTTGCCGGTCATCTGAGCGGTTGTGAGGCCAATGCCACCGCTGGAAGTGGGTTGGCCTGTTGTCTTCACGTTCCAATATGACTCACTCACAGAACCATCATCATTCGTTCCAACGAGTCCGCCCACCTGGTTTGAACCATCGACAGCGCCGGTCGCAAACGTGCTCCTGACCGTGCCCCTGTTGTCCCCGACGAGTCCGCCTACACCCTTTGAGCCAGTCACAGCGCCGGTCGCAAACGCGTTCTTGACCGCACCCCCTCTGTTGAACCCGACGAGTCCGCCCACACGGTCTGAGCCATTGACAGCGCCGGTCGCAAACGATTTCCTCACCGTGCCTTCGCTGAGCCCGCCGTTTTGCCCGACGAGTCCGCCGACCTGGTTTGAGCCAGTCACGGCGCCGGTCGCAAACGCATTCCTGACCGTGCCCCCGTTGAACACGCCGTTCCACCCGACGAGTCCGCCCACAAGGACTGACCCAGTCACGGCGCCGGTCGCAGACGCGTTCCTGACCGTGCCGTCGTTACGCCCGACAAGTCCGCCCACCCCGGTTGAGCCATCAATAGCGCCGGTCGCAGACGCACTCCTGACCGTGCCCCCATTGTCCCCGACGAGTCCGCCCACGTATTTTGAGCCATCAATGGCGCCGGTCGCAAACGCATTCCCGACCGTGCCCCCACTGTCCCCGACGAGTCCGCCCACCCCGGTTGATCCATCGACAGCGCCGGTCGCAGACGCACTCCTGACCGTGCCTTGGTTGTTTCCGATGAGTCCGCCCACATCGCTTGAGCCAGTCACGGCGCCAGTCGCAGACACGTTCCTGACCGTGCCGTCGTTACGCCCGACGAGTCCGCCCACAAAGTTCGAGCCATCGACGGCGCCGGAGGCAGACGCGTTCCTGACCGTGCCCTCCTCGGAGTTGAACCCGACGAGTCCGCCTACCAGTAACGAGCCATCAACGGTGCCAGTCGCAGACCCGTTCCTGACTGTGCCCCTGTTGTCCCCGACGAGTCCGCCCACACGGTCTGAGCCATCAATAACCACTTCCGTTAGCGTCACGTTACCAATTATTCCAGAGTCAGCAACAGTACTGAACAGACCCACGTAATCAGCAGTTGACCGATTGACGTGCAATTCTGTTATCGTATATCCGGCTCCGTCGAAGGCTCCATTAAATCGTTGGGAACCATTCCCGATGGGGTCGAATCCGGCCCCACCATGCCACCCCACAGTGTCGGATGCATTGACATCAGCGCCAAGCCTGTACGCCGCGTTGAGGTCGTCTTCCATGGCCTGCAACTCCGAGGCGTTGGTGATGACGTAGGGGGTATCAGGGGTCCCCTCGCCGGGTAGCTCGGCCGGGTCAATATCAGCCAGGCTGGTGTCCGCGGGTGCTTGATACTGTCGGCTATAATCACATGAGCATGTTCGCCACCCCGGGATGGCGAAATCGCTCACGAAATTATAGCCGACAGTATGAGCCCGAGGGGTATACGGGTCGACAGAACTGTTGATAGAATTAGCCTCCACCGTACCCGGCGAATATCTATCAGGACTTCTGTCGACCCGTATATCTAC
>JBDGQL010000106.1:0-18852 GCA_042219105.1 Karumarchaeum halophilus (SeqCode)
CGCCGCCACCGGGGGTGGCGATCACCGGTAAACAGCTACAACAGACATTATGAGTCCACGGTCCGATCGGCCCGTTTTCCGGCGCGTGGGAATCGCCATGCACCTATATGCTTGACCGCCACAATCTCCCGGGTATGGCAGCGTTCTCCGACGACGTTGCAGTCGTCACTGGCGGCAGTACCGGTATTGGACGCGAGACGGCACTCGCCTTCGCCGAGGCGGGCGCGAGCGTCGTCATCGGCGACGTGAACGTCGATGGGGCCGAAGCGACCGTCGACACGATCGAGTCGGCGGGCGGCGAGGCGATCGCGGTCGAGACGGACGTCACCGAGACGGCGGACGTCGAGGCGATGGTCGATACGGCGGTCGACACCTTCGACGGACTCGACTACGCGTTCAACAACGCGGGGATCGGTGGGGGGGAGACGCCCACCGCGGAAGCCCCGGAGGAAGAGTGGACGGGAATCCTGGACGTGAACCTCCGTGGCGTGTTCCGGTGTGTGCAGGCGGAACTCCCGGCGCTACTCGATGGTGGCGGTGCGGTCGTGAACAACGCCTCGGTGCTGGGGCAGGTCGGCTTCGAGGGCGCCGCCGGCTACACGGCGGCGAAACACGGCGTGCTCGGACTGACGAAGGTCGCGGCGATGGAGTACGCGGAGGAGGACGTGCGTGTCAACGCCGTCTGTCCGGGGTTCATCGAGACGCCGATGCTCGAGGAGGAAGGGATCACCACCGACGAGGAGATGCGCGCCGGGATCGAGGCGCTCCACCCGGTCGGTCGACTCGGCCAACCCGACGAGGTCGCCGACGCCGTTCTCTGGCTGTGCTCGGAGGACGCCTCCTTCGTCACTGGGACCGCGCTGGACGTCGACGGCGGCTACCTCGCACGCTAATCGGCGCTCCGGCCAACAGTATCAGAACGCGTCCAGAGCGCTCTCGACGAATCCGATCGCGTCCTCGGCCACCTCGGGGGCGGCATCGGCAGCCTCACCAGCCATGTCAGCGGCTTCCCCACCCACGTCACCAGCCACGTCAGCGGCTTCACCACCTACGTCGCCTGCCATGTCAGCGGCATCCCCTGCCATATCGGCCGCTGCGTCCGGGTTGGTCGCCGCACCGGCTGCACCGGCTCCCAGCGCCGCACCGCCGACAGCCCCGGCGGCTGCTGTCCCCTTCGAGACCCCGTCGCTACTCTCGTCGCTATCGCTCTGTGCCTGCTGGGACTGTTCCTGTGACTGGTGCCCCTGTGCCTTCCGGGCCTGCCCCTGTGGCTGCTGGGGCTGTCCCTGGCCCCGGTGAATTCCCTGTGGCTGTGTGTTTTGGGTAACCGCCTGTAGCTCACCGGGATCGAGCCACACACCGCCACAGTTGCCACACACGTCGATGATGATACCGTGCGTCTGTCGCTGCATCATATTCGTGCCACACACTGGACATCCCAGTGTCCGATTTTGCGACATACCCGAAAATAACTATAGATCACGTCATAAATCTTTTTGCTAGATATGTGTCAATTCGGTGTTCTCCTCCAGTTGCCAGGATCGTTCAGCGTGACCCACAGCGTCACGCACGTCGAGAGCGTGGCGACACTCCGCCGGGCTCCGGGCGAGTGGCATTCCACCGCTATACGGGTCGACAGAACTGTTGATAGAATTAGCCTCCACCGTACCCGGCGAATATCTATCAGGACTTCTGTCGACCCGTATACCACCACACCTTTCGCCCCCCGGTCCCATCTCCCGGCTGATGATCGAGGCGGTCGACCTGCGCAAGGAGTACGCCGATGTCGTCGCCGTCGAGGGGAGCAGCTTCTCCGTCGAGACCGGCGAGATATTCGGGCTGATCGGCCCCAACGGCGCGGGCAAGACGACGACCCTGAAGATGCTCTCCGGACTCGTCGAGCCGACCGCCGGGCGGGCGACCGTCGCGGGCTACGACAGCCAGGACCGGGAGATGCGCCGGCGACTGGGCTTTCTGCCGGAGGATTCCCCCCTGTATGAGGACATGACCGCCCACTCGTATCTGCGCTTTTTCGCGGACCTGTACGACGTCCCCCGCGACGTCGCGAACGAGCGAATCGAGTCCACGCTCGATCGCCTCGACCTGGAGGCGCGGGACCGGCCTCTGGGGAACGTCTCGAAGGGGATGAAACGAAAGGTGGCGATCGCCCGGTCGCTCGTGAACGACCCGGAGGTGCTGATCTACGACGAGCCCGCGAGCGGGCTCGACCCGCTCACGACCAACGCAATCATCCAGTTCGTCGAGGAGTTGAGCGCCGACCGGACGGTCGTGTTCTCCGCGCACAACCTGCATCACGTCGAAACGCTGTGTGACCGGGTCGGGATCATGCTCGACGGTACAATCGTCGCTCAGGGGACGATCGAAGAGATCCGGGGCGAGCACGGCGCCGTCGAGTACCGCGTGTTCACGAGCGTCCGGGTCGACGGCGCCGAGCCGGACAGTGGCCGTTACCGGACGACCGTCGGGGACATGGAGACGGTCGAGGAGATCCGCGACGCCGCCGAGGCAGCGGGCGGGGAACTTCTCGACGTGCGTACCCGCGAACCGAGCCTGGAGGACGTGTTCCTCGCCGTCGCGGAGGCTGCGGACGCGTGAGCGACGACCCGGAGACGACCCCCGGTCGGCTCGCGCGCCTTCGCGAGCAGTCGCGACACGTTCTCCGGATCGCCCGCTGGGAGATGAGCGCGGGCGCCGGTGGGCTCGACCGGCGGACGCTCCTGACCGCGCTCGTCCTCGTCGTCGCGATCGCGGCCGTCGGGGGCGCCGTCGCCGTTGCGGGCACCCCCCAGGACGCGAACGTCTACCGCGTCGGCGTCAGCCCCGACAGCCCCTACCACGACCCCGTCGCGAGCGATCCGTCGCTCAGAGTCGTCGATCCTGACGGGGGTGCGTACGACGACCGGGAAATCGAGGTGCTCATCTCTCGAGGAGTCCTCCGGGCCTACAACACCAGCAAAGGCCGCTCCGCGGCCGCAGCAGTGAAATCCGCCGTCCGCCGGTACAACGAGCGCCTGATGGAGGCGGAAGCGGACGACGGCAACGAGACCGCCGCGTTCCCGGTCTCCGTCGAGTTGCGGTACGTCGACCGGGGCGGGATCAGCGTCGGTGACGGCACCGACGATGGCGGGGGTGGCGGTACTGACGACGGCGGAACCGGCGGCACTGGCGACGGCGGAACCGGCGGCACCGGCGGCACCGACGACGGCAGGACTGGCCCGGACTCCACTGCAACGCCGAGACCGGCGCCGTCGCCGACTGGGACGGCCGAGACTCCGGGCGGCGGCGGCGATGTCGAGGAGGGCGGCGGGCTGGGCGGACTCCCGTCGATCGGCGGCGAGGCGCTGTTCGGTAGCTCCAAGGGGCGACCCTCCGACATCCGGCCACCGTTCCCTTTCGTCTCGCTCGTGCTCGCCTTTGCCTTCGTCGTACCGATGAACTTCGTCATCCAGGCCTACGCGAGCAGCATCCTCGGTGAGCGCACGAACCGCCGGGGGGAACTCACGCTGATCGCGCCCGTCTCGCCGGCGACCATCGTGGCCGGCAAGACCGTGCCGTACTTCGCCGCCATGCTCGTGATCGCGGCGATCACCACCCTCGTTCTCGGGGGCGGTCTCGTCTCCATCGGCGCGGTGACCCCGATCGCGCTGCTGTTTCTGTCCGCTGCATTCCTCGGGGGGATGCTCGCGCGCTCCCACAAGGAACTCACCTTCGTGCTCGTGACCGTGAGCGTCGGCATCACCTCCTACGTGTTCCTCCCCGCGGTGTTCACAAACGTCACGCCGATTGCCGCCATCTCCCCGCTCACCATGGTCGTCCGTGAGCTAGAAGGCGTCACCGTGACGGCTCCCGTGTTCCTCTTCTCGACCGTCCCGATGCTGGTCGCGTCGGCCGTACTGTTCGGTCTCGGGGGCGGTCTCTACCGCGAGGAGGACCTGTTCGCGCAGAAACCGATCCCCGGGAAAGTGGTGGACGCGCTCGCAGGGCCGATACGGGGGACGAAATCCGTCGCCGGCCTCACGATCCTCCTGCTTCCGTTCGTCGTACTCGCGGAACTCCTCGCGGTCGCGGTGCTTTTCGTCCTCCCGCGGTCCGTTTCCCTGCCCGTACTGCTCGCCTTCATCGCGACTATCGAGGAAATCGGAAAGAGCGTCCACGTGCTCTCGGGCTTCGAGCGCGCGCGATTCGACCGACGACTCCGGACGGCCGCGATCGTCGGGACGGCAAGCGGTGCCGGGTTCTTTCTCGGAGAGAAGGTGGTGGCCCTCGTGCAGGTCGTCGGCCTGGAGCGACTCGACGTCGGGCAGGTGCTCCAGACGACCGCGGGGACGGGCGTCGGCGCGAGCGTGTCACCGGTCGTCCTGATCGGACTGTTTCTCGCGCCGCTTGCGCTCCACGTTGTCACCGCGGTCGTCTCCGCGGTCGGCGCGAGCAGGGGGCGGCGGACGTACGTCCTCGGACTCGCCGGCGCCGTGATCGTCCACACGCTGTACAACCTGACGGTGGTGTCGGCCCTTGTCTAGACGCCGAATCGCCCGGCGGGAACTCGCCTCGCTGCGCCGCGAGAAGACGATCGTGCTCGCGGTGCTGATCCAACTGTTCATCGCCGCGTTCTCATCGTTCCTGCTCGTCGGTCTCGTCTCGCTGTACGCCCCCGGCGCGATTCCCGGCGGCATCGCGATCGGCGTGACCGGGGACGCGGGCGCGGACCTCACGGCGGCGATCGAGGACGAGGGCGACTGGGAACTCCGGGCGTACGACTCACGGGAGGAGGCCCGGGCGGCGTTCGACGACCGGTCCGTCGACGCCGTGTTCGTCGCCGAGGAGCAGGACTCGGGGGCGGTGTCGGTCGAGGCGATGGTCCCCGACGAGAGCGTGCGATCGACCGTGATCGTCGTCGCCGTCCGGAACGCACTACAGGCCTACGAGCGTGACCGACGCGAAGCGCTCTCGAAGAACCTCGATCGCCAGCCTCTCTCGTTGCCGGACGTTCCCGACGGTTCGCCGACGTTCACGTTCACCTACACCGTCCTGATCCCCCTGCTCGCGGTGCTGCCGGCGTTCATCAGCGGGAGCGTCGCCGCGGATACGATCACCGAGGAACTCGACGCCGGGACGCTGTCGTTGCTCCTCGTCACGCCGACGTCGGCCGCCGAGGTCGTCGACGGAAAGGCGCTGGCGACGATCGCGCTCGCGCCGATCCAGACCGCCGCGTGGCTCGCCCTCCTGTGGTGGAACGGGACGGCGATCGCGAATCCACTCGCCATCGTCGCGTTCGTCGCTGCGCTCACGATCCTGCTCGTGACCATTGGGATCGGGGTCGCGATCCGGTTTCCGACTCGCCAATCCGCGCAACTGCTTTACTCGCTGCTCGTCCTCCTCGTCTTTGGGCTCGCGGCGCTCCTCCCGGAGAGCCCGCCAAACACCGTCGCGAAGCTCGCACTCGGCACCGCGAGCCCCCTCACCTACTGGCTGGTCGCCGGCTACCTGATCGTTGCCACAGGGGCGTTCCTGGCTGTCAGGCGAACCGTGAAACGGGTGATCGCAGTGGCCTGATGATGATCACTCCCGTTCTTCGAGGGACGCAGCGTCCACGGAGACCTCCCTGTCGCGCCCCCGCCGGCGGACCGCAGCGACGATCCGGACTCGCCCCGTAGACGCCCCACTTCACGACGGGAGTGATATACGGGTCGACAGAACTGTTGATAGAATTAGCCTCCACCGTACCCGGCGAATATCTATCAGGACTTCTGTCGACCCGTATACTGTCGGTCACAATCTTTACGACGGGAGGCAGTTATTCCCCGGGTGTGTCAGACGAGCTCTCACCGGTGGACGGCGCCTCACGGCCACGCATACTAGCGACGGAATCGGACTTCGACCGTGCCAGACGGCTGGTCAAGACGGACGACCGGGTAGCGTCGTGGTTCGACGTAGTCAAGTCGAACGCCGACTCGCTGCTCGAGGAACCGCCAAACGAGTACGAGATTCCCGACGACAAGCGGTTGCTCGGGACGAGTCGTTCGGTGCTACAGCGGGTCCTGGATCTCGGGACGTCCTACAAATTAACCGGGGACGAGCAGTACGCCGACAGACTGGGGCTGGAACTTGACACAGCCGCCGATTTCCCGGACTGGAATCCGAGTCACTTTCTCGACACGGCCGAGATGACCGCTGCATTCGCCGTCGGCTACGACTGGCTTAGAGAGTACTGGAGCGAGGAGGAGACGTCCCGGTTTGCGGACGCGATGGTCGAGCACGGCCTCCGTGTAGCGCTCCCGGGCTACCGGAGCGATGACCTCCACGACGACCTGAGCTGGATGCACGACGACAACAACTGGAACACCGTCTGCAACGGTGGGCTGACTCTCGGGGCGCTCGCGCTTCTCGGGGACGACCACGGGTACGGTGAGCTTCTGTCGGAAGTCATCGAGGGCGCACGGTCATCTATTCACCGCCCGATTACGGCGGTCGGTCCAAACGGGGGGTGGGAAGAAGGAGTCACGTACTGGGGCTACAACGCAAAGTATCTCGTATTCTATCTCGCATCGCTGGAGAACACGCTCGGGGCCGACTTCGGCTTCACCGACCGGCCCGGAGTCGAGAACCTCGGTGACTTCCCGATTCAGATGACCTCCCCTACGAACCTGGCGTTCCGGTTCGGCGACGCTGGCCTCGAGCGACCCTCGGAATCGGCTCTCCTGTGGATCGCCGGACGGTTCGATCGTCCGACGTACGCCGGGTATCACCTGGAGACGCTCGAGGCCGCCATCCCGGACCCGCCCGACCGGGCCTTCGCAATGAACGTCCTCTGGTATGACCCCGACGTCGTGGCCGGTCTGGACTCGGCCGAACTGGACCGGGAACGACGGTTTCCCGGCGGTGACGAGTCGGCCGTCGCCCGAACTGCGTGGGGCGACCCGAACGCTGCGTTTTTTGGTTTCAAGGCGGGAAACAACCAGGCTGGACACGGTGACCTCGACGTCGGCACGTTCGTCTTCGACGCGAACGGTGTCCGCTGGGCCTGTGACGTCGGGGCGAACAGCTACGAGAAGGCCGAGCCCGCGTACTGGGAATACGGCCCGGACGGGCGGCGGTGGCAGTTTTACCGGAAGCGGGCCGAAGGACACAACACGCTCGTCGTCGGTCCGGATGGCGGTCCCGACCAGGATCCGCTGGCGGACTGTTCGATCCAGTCGTTGAGTAGCGACGACGAATCCGTGTGTGCGATTGCCGATCTGAGTGGAGCCTATCCGGGTGCCGAGGTCCGGCGTGGTGTCGGACTACTCGACGGCCGCACCGAACTGGTCGTCCGGGACGAAGTTGACGCCGGCGGTACCGACGTGTGGTGGTTCATGCATACGGAAGCAGAGGTTACGACAGACGGCCGTACGGCCACCCTCCAACGCGAAGGCGAACGTGTACGGGCAGCAATCGTCTCTCCGGACGATGCCACGTTCGAGGTGATGGATGCCACGCCGCTCGCTACGACGTCGACGCTCGAAGAAGACGAGCCCGTCGAGGGTGTCCGAAAGCTCGCCGTTCACGTTCCGGACGCCCGAACGACGGCCATCGAGGTCCGTGTCGGATCCAGCGTGCATCCGAGTGACACATCGAACTCACTGGAAGGGTGGGCAAGATAAATCTCGCTCGCGTGGCGGACGATATCGACGTCAGACCAGGCTTCGGCCGTCGAGCTCCGCAGCGTCGTAGTCGATCTCCATCAGATCGAGGATCGTCGGCGCGATGTCGAACAGGTCGACGTCCGCGACGTCGACGTCAGGGTCGTCGACGAACAGCGAGGCATTGTCGAAGGAGTGCATGCCGTTTCGCGCGGTGGTGCCGAAGACGCTGTCCTTGCCGTTGAATCCGGCCTTGAAATCGAATCCGTGCTCGGGGACGGCGACGAGGTCGGGCGCGATGTCGTCGTGGTCGCCGTCGAAGGCCTCCTCCGTTGGTACGACGCGATCGACGACCGACTCGCCGTTCGGACCCTCCAGATCCCGGATCATGGTCGCGAGCTCATTGCGGCGCTTCTCGTACTCGTCGGCGGGGACGCTCCCACGCGGTTCGCGACCCTCGAGGTTGAGGTAGAACCGCCCCGGGATCAGCGAGTACGCCGCCGTCTCGGAGGCGATGTCGGCCAGGGATTCGTGGTCGTCCTCCCGGTAGGAGAGCCAGCCCTCCTGGTGCAGCCACTCGTTGGCGTAGAACTCGTGGTCGATCGAGGTGAACCCGTGGTCGGAAGCGACGACCAGGGTGACGTCATCGGGGAGCGTCTCGCGGATCTCCCCGACGTGCTCATCGACCCTGCCGTAGAACTCCAGAAACTCCTCGGCGTACTCGCCGCTCTCCTCGTAATCGCGAAAGAGGAAGTGGTTCACCCGGTCGGTAGCCATGAACACGCCGAAAAACAGGTCCCAGTCGTCGGCCTCGATGTACTGCCGGAAGGCGCGCTGGCGGGCATCCAGCGTCTCGTGGGCGTCCTCGACGAATGCGTCCCTGTCCTCGTGGCCGAGGCCCGCGTCAACATCGATCCGGTAGTCGATTGACTGGAGGTAGTCCCGGAAGTCATCGGGCGTGGCGGACTTCTCGACGCCCGGCGAGAGAAAGCCCGACACCATGCGCTGGACGTCGCGCTGGGGCGGGAACGTGACGACGACGTTCATCACCGTCGCGTCGCGGTCGGCGTCGTGGACGCGGTCCCAGAGCCGGTCGGTCTGGACGTCTCGGCCCATCGGGACGTACGTCTCGTAGCTTCCCACCTCGCGGTCCTGGAAACCGTACACGCCGGTCGCCCCGGGGTTCTTGCCCGACGTCAGCGAGGGCCAGCAGGCGCTTGACTCCGGGGGGACGATGCTGTCGATGGCGCCGGCTGAACCCTGCCGAGCCAGCGCAGTCAGGTTCGGGAACACGTCAGGGTGATTCTCGATGAGCGAGTAGGGCACCCCATCGATGCCGATGAAGGCGACGCGAGGTGCGTCGCCGCCGCGTATCCGGTCGAACAGACCCATGACCCCTTTTTTTGCCGAGGTGTACAAGTACCTTGAGATTCGGGATGGAGTTCGCCGTCGCCGACGAGAGGGTCGGACGGCGACGGGCATCATACTGTCGGCTGTAAGTTCGTGGAGGAATTCGCCACCCCGGGTGTCGAATATCTCCATCGAGTCACAGCCGACAGTGTCAGCCAAACTGTTCTTGATACAGGTCCTGAGCGTGCTCGATGGCGTCGCGGGCGGCCTCACGGTCCTCCCAGCCCAGCGTCTCGACTTCCTTGCCCTCTTCCAGGTTCTTGTATGTCGCGAAGAACTCGTCAATCTCGTCGAGAGTCTGCTGTGGGATGTCCTCGAGATTCTCGACGTGGTCGTACCGGGGATCCTCCGTGGGGACGGCGATCACCTTGTCGTCCTGCTCGCCGTCGTCGTCCATCTTCATGAGCGCCACGGGGCGGGCCTCGATGACGCAACCGGGGAACGTCGGGTCCTCGACCAGCACGAGCACGTCGAAGGGGTCCTCGTCGTCGTAGTACGACCGGGGGATGAACCCGTAATCGGAGGGGTAGTGGACGTTCGAGTGGAGAACGCGATCCAGCACCACGCCGGGAACCGACTTGTCGTACTCGTACTTGTTTCGCTCGCCCTTGAGACACTCGACGACGGCATAGATCTCTTCAGGTGGATCGGGTCCAGGCTCAAGATCTTCCCAGAGATTTACCATGTCCGAGCCTGCGAGCGAGGAATAGAAATGCGTTGTCATCTCGATTGGCGGGGGAGATACTGTTATTAGCTTCTGCGGTGCAGGGCGCTAATCCCCCTTCCTCAACGAGCACCGGAGTCCGCGCCAGCGGACAAGGAGCGCAGTAGGGAGGGGATACAGCGCCCGTCATCGTTTTTCTTCCCCGCTGTGGCGTGGTTTTATTACGGTGGCTGTCGAAGACAGCACCGTGATGGCGCTACTCATGGCCGCCGCTAAGTACACCGACAAGAAGGTGGGCGACGGCCTCATCCGCTATCACCACCGAGTAGGAGTGGGACACTCCGAATCGACGCCTGTGGAGACTGCGTTCCCTGCGCGGACTGTCGGCGCACGCCGACCGTCCGTGAAAAAGCGTGTCGTGGAATCAGGAAGCCCCACCCTCAGCGAGCGCGTCAGCGCGAGCAGGGTGGGGTAGTTCACTTATAAACTCCACCTGTTGTACTCTCGGTTCTGAGTCACACTCGACCACACCGTTCGCTCACGATCAGCAGGTCAGGTTTAACCCTGTTAGTCCGCGCCGACGTTCGCACCCCTGTCCGGTACCTGCCACCCACATACTGTACACCGGGATGCCGAGAGGTCGTGGAGTCCACCACAGTCGGGACACTGTTTCTTGTTATAACTCCGGTCCCAGGACTCGGTAGTTTCGTGACCGCGACGCTCCAGAAACCGATCGAACATGTCGTCATCCGGTGCGGAAGCCATACATGGTATGGTATGGCACACCAACATATAAATCTTGACCCTGACGAAACGCTCGCGGCGGCGTGGCGGGCATGTGACGGGCAGAAGTCCCGGGGAGCCGGCGTCATAAGAGACGAGAGTAATCATTATGAGGGGGTCGGAACCACAACCCCTACCACACCCCCGCCTGAGGATTGCGTATGGAGCTGGGCGTCATCGGACTCGGGCGGATGGGGCGGATCGTCGTCGACCGGTGTCTGGCGGCGGGCCACGAAATCGTCGCCTTCGACGTGGACAAGTCGGCGGTCGAGGAGGCTAGTTCGGCTGGCGCGACCCCGGCGGAGTCGATCGCGGATCTCGCGGAGCAACTCGACGGGGAGCGTCGAATCTGGCTCATGGTGCCTGCAGGCGATCCCGTCGACGCCGCCCTGGCGGAGTTGTCCGGAACGGTCTCCGGGGAAGACGTCATCGTCGACGGCGGCAACTCCCACTTCGAGGACTCGCTGCGTCGCGATGAGGAGACGGCGGCCGCGTATCTGGACTGTGGGACCTCCGGCGGCCCCGCAGGTGCCGAACACGGGTTCTCGCTGATGATCGGCGGTCCCGTATGGGCATACGAGGTCATGACCCCGGTGTTCGACGCGGTCGCGACGGGGCCGGCAGGCCACGACCGCATGGGCCCCGTGGGCGCGGGTCACTACGTGAAGATGGTCCACAACGGGATCGAGTACGCCCTGATGCAGGCCTACGGAGAGGGATTCGAGCTGCTGTCCCAGGGACGGTACGACCTGGATCTGGAGTCGGTCGCCCGGACGTGGACCAACGGCGCGGTGATTCGCTCGTGGCTGCTCGACCTCTGTGAGGAAGCGTTCCGCGAGGAGGGGTCGGATCTGGGGGACGTCGCGGACCACGTCGCCGGCGGGTCGACGGGAACCTGGACCGTTCAGGAGGCACTCGAACAGGAGGTTCCCGTACCGCTGATCTACGCCGCACTCGCCGAGCGCTTCGGGTCCCGAGCGCCTGAAGAAGGTCGGTTCGCCCGGCGGCTCGCGAACCGACTCCGGTATGGTTTCGGTCGCCACGAGGTCAGACGTCGCACGGAGTGACTGCGAGGGCGGAAGAGACTATACTGTCGGACAGAAGTATTGATAATTCGAAGGCCCCCCGTCCTGGGGGTTCGATTATCACTGTCTCTGTCCGACAGTATACAACGCCTGGCCGGATCGTGGGTCCGAAACCGCCTTAACCGGGGGTTCCCAACCGACGGACATGGTTACGATGCTGGGCGTCGTGCTGGGTGTGCTGTTCACCCTCTCGGCGGTGGCGCTCCACTACACGAAGGGTCTGGAGTGGCGTCCCACCGAGGACATGGCGAGCGAGGTCCTGGACCGGCGTGCGGAGTCGCTCCCGGAGACGGACTTTCCCGAACCCATGAACCGCGCGATCGGCGGTGGCGGCGCCGTTGGGGCGATCGGCGGTGGCGGCGGAGCCGGAGGTGAACTCGCCGATGCCGAGGCCGAGAGCGAGGACGACGGGCCCTGGGCACTCCCCGATGACGAGGCCGAAACCTACGAAATCGAGTTCGAAAAGGAAGGCGAGACGATCGAGGTCCCCGAGAACGAGACGATCCTCGATGCCGGCGAGGAGGAGGGCTGGGACCTGCCCTACGCCTGCCGGCAGGGCCAGTGTCTCTCCTGTTCGGGCCACGTCGCCGACGGTCCCGCCGAGGACTTTCTCGTCCACAACAACCAGGAGATGCTCGGCGAGGAGGAACTGGACGAGGGATACACGCTCACCTGCGTGGCCTACCCCCAGTCGGACATGACGATTGAGACTGCCGAGTCGCCGTAGCGGCGGGCTCCGATGGTTACCGACGTAATGAAATCCCCGGGCAGTCTGTACTTTTTCAGTGAGCGACGTCAAGGCGGAGGAGTCAATCACGCAAGGTGGGCTCGTGCGTCCGCTGTTCACCCTGGCGTGGCCCATCGTGGCGATCCAGCTTCTCCAGGTGACCTACAACATCGCGGACACGCTCTGGCTCGGGCGGCTCTCTTCCGATGCCGTCGGCGCTCTGAGCCTCGCCTTTCCGCTGATCTTCCTCGTTCTCTCGATCGCCGGCGGGTTCACCACTGCGGGCAGCATCCTCGTCGCGCAGTACACCGGCGCTGACAGCGAGGGATCGGCGAGCGAGATTGCGGGACAGACCATCACGTTCGTCGGTGCGCTCGCGATGACGCTCGGCGCAATCGGCTTTCTCCTCACCGGGGAGATGCTCGCCGTCCTCCCGAGTTCCGTCGAGACGACCAACCGGATCGTCCCGCTGGCGGCCGACTACATTGAGATTTTCTTTTTGGGGGTTCCGGCACTGTTCGGTTTCTTCGCGTTCAGCGCGCTCATGCGTGGCTACGGCGACACGAAGACCCCGATGCGGGTGATGATCGTCTCGGTCGCACTCAACGTCGTCCTCGATCCCATCCTCATCTTCGGATGGGGGCCGGTCCCGGCTTTTGGCATCGAGGGTGCCGCCTACGCGACCGTCATCTCGCGGGGCGTGGCGACGGTGCTGGGGATGTACATCCTGTTCGTGGCGCGAGCGGGGCCCGCAGTCGGGGCTGCGGATCTCTCGCCGGATCTCGGGTTGATCGAGGAGATCGTCCGCATCGGCGCTCCGAGTTCGCTGGAGCAGTCCATGAGCGCGCTCGCGATGATCACGCTGACCGCGATGGTCGTCACGTTCGCGCCGCCGGTCGTCGCCGCCTACGGCCTCGGTAACCGCCTCGTCTCGTTGATCTTTCTGCCTGCCGTGGGACTCGGTCGGGCGACGAACACGATGGTCGGCCAGAACCTCGGGGCCGAACAGAGCGGGCGCGCCGAGCGGGCGGTGTATCTCGCTGCCGGCGCTGGCGCGGTGGTGCTGTTGCTGGCGGCGGTCGTCGCCGCCCTCGCGCCGGAGCCGATCGTCGGCACGTTCATGGCGACCGGGACCGAGGACGCCGCCAGAACGATCGCCTTCGGAAGCGAGTATCTCCGCATTCGCTCCGTCGAGTTCGTGTTCATCGCCGTCCTGCAGGTGCTCCTCGGGGCCTACCGCGGAGCGGGCAACACCAAGACGGCGCTCGTGTTCTCGGTGCTGGCGCTCTGGATCGGCCGCGTGCCGACCGTCTACTACCTCGCGTTCGTCGCCGGATTCGCCGAAACCGGGATCTGGATCGGGATGGCGCTTGGCAATATCGTCGGCGCAATCGGTGCCGGCCTGTGGTTCCTTCGGGGTACCTGGAAGGAAGCCGTCATCGACGAGACGCCCGACGGTCCGGTCGATCCTGCGCCCGGGGAAGACTAATAATGACTACTCTCACTTGTAATCATTATGAGATCCTACACCGACAGCACGCCGCCGATCAACAGGAGCGTCGCCCCGGCGACGGTCGCGACCTGGTAGATCCGGGTCGCCGCCCGCGCCGGTTCGCGGACCTTCTTCGCGTCGACGCCGTCTCTGACCCGTCCCGCGCCGATCTCGACGAGCGCGGCCAGCGCGAGCCACAGGACGACCATCGTGATCACGAGGTAGCCGTTGGTGGTTTCGGTGAGCGACTCCGCGGTGTAGACCTGTCCCGCCATGTGGCCGCCCGTCAGCAGGAGGACAGCGGCGCTGATCCGGGAGACAGTCGTCAGGTGGTCGAACGCGGCGCCCAGCGGTTCCGGTCCCATCGCCCCATCTCGGGCGCCCGGGAGTATTCCCAGGGTCACGAAGGCGACGCCGCCAGCCCACAATCCGGCAAAGAGGAGGTGGACGGCGTAGGTGGCTTCGAGCAACGTTACCATGTCCGGGGTGTTTGCCCCCGGGATACTCAACGCACCGGAATCCGGCGCTCGCGCCGGCGGGATCAAATCTCCAGGTCAGTCTCGGTGGCGACGTAGGCACTGGCGACGCCCCCGAGCGCGCCGGACCCGACGATTACCAGTGCTCCGACGACCAGCACGGACAGGAAAACCAGGAGAAAGACGCCGCCACCGAACGCGGTGAACCCCTCCGGCGCGCCAGCCATCGCGTCGATGGGAGCCGTGGGGAAAAACCCGAGAACGGGAGCAAACCCGACCACGGCGAACAGGCCGGCAAACAGGAGAAACGGGACCAGCGCGATCGCCCCGGCAATCGCCCCGACGACCGCGCCGTCCCTCGTATCGCCGCGCTGGAGGTACCCCGTTGCCGCGCTGCCGGTGACCGGCGAGGCAGGACCCAACACGACCGACGTGACGATCGCCACGGCGCCGCCGATGGCCGCGTTCACGAGCGTATCACCTTCCGCCATGTGGTGGCAATCAGCGCCCAGGAGAATAAAACCACACGCTGGGAGACAGTGGTCGCCGCCAGGCCAACGGTTTTCCTTCTCCGTGTCGAACATGCGCTCATGGCTGGTGGCTCGATACGGAAGATCCAAGCCGGCGACGCGGCACCGCCGTTCGAACTTCCCGGGACCGACGGTGAGACCTACACGCTCGATTCCTTCGCTGACGAGGAGGCGCTGCTCGTGGTGTTCACGTGCAACCACTGCCCCTACGCGAAGGCGAAGTTCGACGCGTTGAACGCCATCGCACGCGACTACGACGATGTCTCGGTCGTCGGCATCAACCCCAACGACCCAGAGAAGTACGAGGCGGACTCATACGAGCGCATGCAGGAACTCGTCGAGGATGGGACGATCGCCTACGACGCGTACCTGTTCGACGAGTCCCAGGCGGTAGCGAGAGACTACGGCGCGGTCTGCACCCCCGATCCGTTCCTGTTCGGACGCGATCACGGAGAGTTCACTCTCGCCTACCACGGTCGGCTGGACGACGCGCTCAACCCCGACGACGAAGCCTCTGGCACCGCCGGGTTCGAGATGCGCGAGGCGATCGACGCGGTGCTCGCGGGCCAATCGGTCGACCGCGAGTTTGCCCCCTCGCGTGGGTGTACGATCAAGTGGAAGCCAGGCAACGAGCCGGAGTACTGGGACGACGTATGACAACCACTCCGACCATCTGACGATGGCGACGAGACTCACGGAGCCGTTCTCGATCGGCGGCCTCGCGGTGCCAAACCGGCTGTACCGCGCGCCGCTACTCGAGTGTGCCGGCAACGGTCCCGGCGCGGTCGACACGCTCATCGAGGAACTCGAACCGGCCGCGGCCTCGGGTGCGGGGTTGCTCTTTCAGGGCGCGACGATCGTCCGCGAGGACGGTGGCTGTGCGGCGCCGAACATGACACGCGTCGCCGACCCCGGATTTGTCTCGGATCTCACAGCCCTGACCGACCGGATCCACGACCACGGCGCGGCGATTGCGATCCAGCTGGAACACGGCGGCCTCCGGAGCCGCGAGGTGTGGCATGCCGGCTACCGCGGCGAGACGGACGAACAGCTCGCCGTCTCGCGACCGCCCTGGCCGCTTCGGGCGCTCGACCGCCTCGGGCTGATCGAGTTGTCTCCCCGCGTGATGAGCACCGCCGAGGTAGAGGAACTGGCCGCGGACTTCGGGCGATCGGCGGCGTGGGCGGTCGACGCCGGGTACGACGCGGTCCACCTCGCCGGCGCAAACATGGGAATCGTCCAGCAGTTCCTCTCGCCATTCTACAATCGCCGGGACGACGCCTTCGCCGACGGCGTCCGATTTCTCGAGGCAGTCCACGACGAGATCCGCGACCGTGCTGGCGACATCCCGCTCGTGACGAAGGTGCCCGACGAGACGCCGGCCCCCTTCCGGCGGCGTCTCTCGACGGACGACGCCGTCTCGATCGCCCGGCGGCTCGAGGCGATCGGGTACGACGCCGTCGTTCCAGTCCGCACCTCGGTGTTCTGGGACGCCAGCATCGTTCGCGGTGCGTTTCCCGATCGGGCGTGGGAAAACGAGGCGTACGAGGAGGCGTACGCCGAAGCCTTCGGGGGCCGGCTCCGGACGCGCCTGCTCGCGCTCGGGAACCGGATCCAGTCCCGGCTGTACGAGTTCAAGCCGGGATGGAACGAGGGGCTGTGTCAGCGGGTCTCCGCGGCCGTGTCGGTCCCGGTGTTGATCGAGGGGGGGATCCGGGAGCGCGACCAGATCGACCGGCTACTGGAACGCGGTGTCTGTGAAGCAGTCGGGATCGGACGTCCATTTTACGCCGAACCGCGCCTCCCGGCGCGGCTGCTCGCGGGCGGCGACGCGATCTGTGAGAGCTGCAACAACTGCGTGATCCCGCAGGCGACGGGCGAACCGGGGGTCTGCCGGACGCCGGCAGTGCTCGAACGACGCGGGACGCTCGAACGAGAAAACGCGTACGACCGACCGGGTAACGACTCATCGGGCTGATGTGGCGCGGGAGGAGGACGACCGGTCATCCCACGCTCGTGCGTGTGGTACGGCCGGATGGGCCCGCGCGGTCGACCCTTACACGGAACGGGTTCTAACACTGTCGGCTGTACGTTCGTGGCGCGGCTACGCCTCCAAATGCTCGATACCCTTCTTTTCGACGTTCGCCTCCGTGATGTCGCTGGGCATCCAGTCGGGCTTGTCACTCGGTGCGGTCGTCTCCCAGGCCCAGGCGTCGTAGATGTGGACCTTGTCGGTGCCTTTCTCCCGCAGTCGGATCTCGGTCGGGTCCTCCTCCGCCTCCGTCTCGCCTGGTGCAGGGTCATCGAGGCGCCGGGCCGCCTTCAGAGCTGCCTGGCGTGGTGTGTTACCACTAAACACGCTCGACTCCTCCTCGTTGTCCTGGCGCAGTGCGAAGTTTCGCTTACCATCCTCACGTACCATGGTTTTTACCTCCGTCCGGGTGGTGAGCAGGAGTTGTAATAAATATATCGGCGAAATGACCCATCGTGAACGATAGATTTATATGTGTTGAAACTGCTTCCCCGACACCGCTTGCAGATTCCGCGGTTGAAGTAGCGAAAACAATTTGGGGGAGTCCACGCAGTCCCGGGTGAGAACGTTTAAGTACGTCCTGTGGCGATACCCCCTAACGGTCCAATGGTCCGGAAAAAGAAGCTCAGCCCGAGTGGGGCGAAGGGTGAAGACGGTGAGTATCACAACGCCCACATCAATCTCCACGAGGACGAACTCGCCGTCGCGGGAATGGGAATCGGCGAAAACGTGCTCGTTCGCGTGCGCGAAGACAAAATCATCATCCAGCGCGCGGACCAAGACGAGGTTGAGCACGACTTCTGATACTGTCGGCTGTAAGTTCGTGGAGGAATTCGTCACCCCGGGGTGTCGAATATCTCCATCGAGTCACGGCCGACAGTATGAGATGAACACGCCCGAACCGTCATGAACCCCTACGGAGTCGTTAGACCGCTCCTGTTTGCCCTGCCAGCAGAAACCGCACACCGAACCGTCTCGGGGCTGCTCCGCGTGGCCCAGGGGACGCCAGTCGAATCGGTGCTCGCCGCCCGATACGCCTTCGAGGACGACCGCCTCGTCGTCGAGGCGTTCGGCGAGACGTTTCCCAATCCCGTCGGGGTCGCTGCAGGGTTCGACAAGAACGGCGAGATGCCCTCGGCCCTGAGGAGTCTCGGGTTTGGCCACGTCGAGATCGGTGGCGTCACTGCAGAGCGCCAGCCGGGTAACCCTCGCCCGCGGATGTTCCGGCTGACAGAGGACCGCGGGCTAATAAATCGGATGGGGTTCAACAACGACGGTGCCGACGAAGTCGGCGAACGGCTCGCCCGCAAACGCCTGCCCGAGGCCCCCATGGGCATCAACATCGGGAAGTCGAAGTCAACGCCGCTTTCGGACGCCGCCGAGGACTACGCGTACACCTACGAGCAGGTCGCGGACCACGGTGACTTCTTCGTGGTGAACGTCTCCAGTCCGAACACGCCCGGGCTGCGCGAACTCCAGGACCGCGAGCCACTGGAGCGGATCCTGACGGCGCTTCGGGATCTGGGAGCGGGCCCGCTTCTCGTGAAGCTCTCGCCGGATCTCCCGGAGGCGGCGATCGAGGAGGCGCTGGAGCTCGCGGCGGATCTCGGCCTGGACGGCGTTATCGCGACGAACACGACGACGGACCGTCCCGATTCCCTTCGCGGGGCGGATCGTGAGGAGGAGGGCGGGCTCTCCGGCAGGCCCATCGAGCAGCGCGCGACCGAGACGGTCCGGTTCGTTGCGTCTCGGACCGAACTCCCGGTGATCGGCGTCGGCGGGGTGTTCACCGCCGAGGACGCCTACCGGAAGATCCGGGCGGGCGCGACGCTCGTCCAGCTGTACACGGGGCTGGTCTACCGGGGTCCCTCGATTGCGCGCGATATCAACGAGGGGTTGCTCGAACTGCTGGAGCGGGACGGGTTCGACTCGATCGAGGACGCGGTCGGCGCGGATCTGCCGTATACGGGTCGACAGAACTGTTGATAGAATTAGCCTCCACCGTACCCGGCG
>JBDGQL010000201.1:0-18321 GCA_042219105.1 Karumarchaeum halophilus (SeqCode)
TACGGGTCGACAGAAGTCCTGATAGATATTCGCCGGGTACGGTGGAGGCTAATTGTATCAACAGTTCTGTCGACCCGTATATCACCGTCCGGCGCGGTCACTCCTCGCGCTCGGCCAGATACCCGTCCCCACACTCCGGACAGATGTCGCCCGGCCGGAGCGACGACGCCCGCGAGGGCCTAGTGTGCCCACATTGCGGACACGAGAGAACCGCAGTACTACTGGGCGGTGGTTGTCGGGCGGCCGGATCAGAATCGGCGCGCTCGATTCCGGACGTGGCGCCCGACTGGGGGGATGAGTCTCCGCCCGTAGTCGTCTCCTCGGAGGTAGACTCCCCGGTCGTGGACGCCCCCGATTCGTCGGCGAGGTCGCTGACGAATTCGACGTCGTCGTCCGAGTCGGCGGAGGTCGGCTTCGCGTCGTACCCCTGGTCCTCGACATCGGGCGTCGGCCAGTCGCCGCCAGTCCCGGAGTCGTTCCCCTCGCCGCGGGCCGTCTCGGGATTCTCTTTCGCAGAATCCGGCCACTCGCCGGGGCCACGGCCGCCGTCGGATTCGTCCTCTGGGGAGCCATCGTCGGTGTTGTCTTCGAGGATGATGCCGTCGTCCTCGGCCACGGCCGCCTCGTCGTCCCCATCCGCCGTTTTCTCGGGGGTCGTGTCGACCGTGCCGGTGTCGAAACTCCCCCCTCCCGCCTCCTCGTTTGGAGTCACTCCGTGATCGACGGCCGCGTCGGTGGTCGAATCGGGAGCCGTCCCGGTTGGATCCCCCTGGCCCCGCGACCCAGCCGGGCGGCCGGTCGTGTCAGCCGTCTCACCGATCCCCTCGGCGTCAGCCGCGTCGTCAGTTCCACCGGACCGTACCTCCGTGTTCTCGCTCATCGTCTTCTGATGACTACATCGACGGCACTCCCGGTACTCGCGGACGGTGACGACCATCTCGTCGCCGCGTTCCTCGCGTCTTTCCGTCCGTTGCGATTCCCCGTAGTCGTGACCCATGACGGTGCACCTGAGACCCATTACCCGCTCTTACCCCGGCCGGCGTCAAAAAGGCTACCCTCGCGTGGGGGATAGACGTATCACACAGGACTCCCAAACGGGGGTATGGGCGGGCCTCAGGTCACCCGTGACCGCAAGACTGACGAGGAGACCGAAATCGTCGACGCGCTGGTCAACCGCGGCGAGGAGGGAATGACGGTTTTGGAGCTCCGGGCTTTCGTCGACTCCGACATCGACGCCATCGAGGAGGGTCTGACCGAACTCAAGCGCGACGGACTCATCGAAGTCGAGCGGACCGATGAGGGCCACGTGATCAAGCCCGACGAACGTCTGATGCCCGAGGAAGACGACGATGACGACGACTCATTCCTCGACGCGATCCGCGAACGGCTCCCGTTTTAACGTTACTTGGAGTCGACCATCTCACGCTCGGGGAGGGTGGCGCCGCTGACGCGCGCCGCGATGCGGACGCCGACGAGGGAGACGAGGACGCCGCCGACGACGAACACCGCGAGTCGCTGGGTGGCGGACAGGGCGAACGACGTCACCGAGACGACGCCCGCCTCCAGAGACGGGATCACGAGCGGATCGATCCGGGGTGGCTCCGCGCGCTGGAGAAAATATGCGGCGAACCCGCGGATGACAATTCCGGTCGCGAGCGCGCCGAAGGGCAGGTTCAGGTACGCGCTCGACAGTTCTTCGCTCCGTATCACCTCATCGAACAGCCGGCCCGTGCTGGCGGTGAGCGCCGCCAGCGCGAGCCACGGGACGCTGTGGTACACGAACGTCATGACCCCGATGATGGCTCCACCCGTCTCCTCGACCGGAGCAGTGACTTCGAGCGCGCCGGCGAACACGCCGACGAGTGCGAGTCCTCCCGCAACGACGTAGGTCACGATCGACACCCGCCCGGAGTAGAAGGCGTCGCGGGCCTGCACCGGAATGTCCTCGACCTGTTCGTCGACGCCGAGCCCCTTGTACAGGAGAAACCCGCCCATGACCGCGGTGATGGTCGCGAGCGCGGCCGCGGCGCCGGCGACGGTCACGATGATCGGGAAGGTGAGAAGCGCCAGCCCGATCGGGACCAGGACGCTCTCCCGGAGTTCCTCGTCCCCGAGGAACTGCTTGAGCAGGTAGTAGGTGGACTCGAGGTCGTGGGCCTGCCGGACGACGACCCGGTCGACGGAGTCGACCCGGACGCGGCTCTCGATGATCGGGACCACGCGCTCGTCCTCGGCCGAATCCAGGACGACGATCACCGCGTCGGGACTGTGTTCGGCAACGAGGTCGTCGATCGCCCGCGCGATCGCGCGATCCGACCCGACTGCCGAGCCGCCGTCGCCGGACACTGCCGCCACCGTCGCGTTCTCCTCGTCGGACTGGATATCACGGGTGACACGGAGCGCCTCGAGAAGACAGTTCACCTCGCTGTCCTCCGGATCTCTGACTCCGATCTCCGTGACGAGCCGCGCGACGGCGTCGTCGCCGACGACTGGCGTCTCGACGCCGGCCTCGCGGTAGATGCCCCCCTCGCGATCCACGGAGACGACCAGCGTTGCCATCAGAAAAACGGATTGCCCGGTGACGTAAAAACCTCGTGGCTGGGTTGACCCTGGTTCTCCGGTCTATCAGTCCGCCAGTTCGTTCGAGCGCTCAGTCACTGTGTCGAGTTCCTCG
Organism: Karumarchaeum halophilus (SeqCode); assembly: GCA_042219105.1. Classification (GTDB taxonomy): domain Archaea; phylum Halobacteriota; class Halobacteria; order Halobacteriales; family Hikarchaeaceae; genus CAYSJP01. The sequence goes on from JBDGQL010000201.1 coordinate 2,675, forward strand.
ACGACCTCGTCGTTCCGTCCTGCGGGAAGCGACTCCCGGAGCCGCCGGGCGACCGCGCGAGCCTCCTCGATCTCGACGCCTGCGACCGCCCGGACGAGCGCGACGGCTCGTTTTGCCCGTGTGCGCCGCCAGGATGCCTCCCGGGACTCGAACGTGCGAATCGCCCGCAGAAAGTCCACCTTCGAGAACTCCGGCCAGTAGGGCGCACAGAAGAACACGGCCGCCTCGTTTCCGTTAGCGTACCAGGGCAGGAAGTTCGACGTCCGCTCGTCGCCCCCCGTGCGGACGATGAGATCGACGTCACGGACCGGGTGGTCGTACAGTTCTTCCTCGATGGCCGCCACGTCGATGTCTTCGGGCGCGAGTTCGCCCCGATCGACGGTAGCCGACACGTCCTTGGCCGCCCGCAGAAGTTCGTTGCGCCCGCCGTACGCGAGCGCGACGTTGAGCCGGAACCGATCGTATCCGGACGTGCGGGCCTCGGCGTACGTGACGGCCTCGCGGACCCGCTCGGGCAGGCGGTCGATCTCGCCGATCGCCCGGATGCACACGCCGTTCTCGTGGACGCGGTCGGCGTCGGCGAACTCGAGCAGCTTCGACTCGATCAGGTCGAACAGGTACTCTCGCTCCGCGGGGTCCCGGTTGAAGTTCTCCGTGGAGAACGCGTACAGCGTGAGCTCCTCGATCTCGAGTTCCTCACACCAGTCCAGCACCTGCTCGGTCGTCTTCGCGCCGGCCTCGTGACCCTCGCTCGTCTCCCGTCCCTGGTTCCGTGCGTACCGGCGGTTTCCGTCCTGGATGATGGCAACGTGAGTGGGTGTCCCCGAGATCTCCCGCCGCAGCAGGCGCTCGTAGGCATTTGTCGCTCGACCCCGGAGCCACGAGCGTACCCCGTTCATACCAGGTTGTTACGCCTCAGACATATGTGTTTTCCGTCATACGCCTACCCTGGCGAACCCTCCGGCCGACCGGCGCGTGGGACGGCGCGGCGTTCGACCCCGGGTCCCGGACGCCGGTCGCGAACCGTGAGGGGTATGTTTCCCGGCGGCCACCTCCACGTATGGCCGATGCAGTCGACGATGATCTCCGCCGGCGGGCCGAAGCACTGCTCGAACCCGGCGAGATCGAACTCAACGGCGTCATCGTCCACACCGACATCCCGGGCGAGGACGACCTTGCAATGACTGACGCTACCCTGGAAACGGGCGAACTCATCGCCGAACACGCCTACGCCGAGGAGTGGTACGTCCACTCGGGCAACGACGACCCCGAGTTCGCGTCCAACCAGCACCAGGGCCGAACGATGGACGGGGAGTTCATGTGGGAGTGCCAGCAGCTCCTGCGTGGAGGGACCTACGATCTCGTCTTCTACTACGAGGCGACGGTCGATCAGGAGGGCCTGCTGGACGCGGTTCGTGAGGCGGGCTACCAGGTCACTGGCGTCAGGGGCGATCAGTAATACTGTCGGCTGTAAGTTCGTGGAGGAATTCGCCACCCCGGGGTGTCGAATATCTCCATCGAGTCACAGCCGACAGTATACTGTCGGACAGAGACATTGATAATCGAACCCCCGGGACGGGGGGCCTTCGAATTATCAATACTTCTGTCCGACAGTATATAAGACTCTACTGGCGTGGGACCCCCTAAGTCGACTGCTCCTCCGACTCGACCGAGTCGGTCAGACACCGCATCTCGGCGACGTTGAGCCGGTACCGTCGCTCCGAGTCGCGAGCGACGAGCGACCGGGTATCCAGTTCGGCGAGGAAGCTGCCGACCGCCTCGGTGTCGAGCGGAATACACTCGGCGAGACCGTCGAGACGCATCGGGGCCTGCGCGGCCAGCGCCGCAACGATCGACCACGCGTGTTCGTGGTTACACAGCGAGTCCTGGTGGGCCGCGTCGATCGCCGCCACGACCGGTTCCGAGTGTGCGAGATCCAGCATCTCGTCGATCTCCAGATCGGCTTCCGGGGGCATCGCTGCGGTGTCAGCCTGCAGGCGCTCGCCCTTCCGGCGTAACCGATCCATGTGCTCGTCGATCAGATCGTCGTCGACGCCTCGACCCTCGCCGTCGTCTCCCGGGGACTCCTCGGCCGTCTCGCCGACCACGACGCCGCTTCTGGCGCTCTCCTCGGGGCTGACATCGGTCGTCGCTCCCCCCAGCCCCGCGAAGCCGACGCCGTCGCTCCCCGATCTCTCTCCGGTGGCAGGCTCCGACTGCCCGTTCGTTGCCTCGCTGCTCGCCGTCGCCTCGCTCACGTCCGGCACACTACCCGCGTCTTCCGGCACACCGCCCGCGTCCCCCGCCCGTCGCTCCCGGAGGTCCCTGATCGTCCGACGCTTCGCGTCGAGTTCCGCCTCCAACTCCTCTATGCGCTCCTCCTTGTCTTCGAGACGCGACTCGTAGCCGAAGGGCTGTTCCTCAGTGTCGCCGGTCAGGGCGTCTGCCATCCGCTTTGCCGCCTGCGAGACGTCCCGCGCCGCCCGGAGTTCACCCTGTAGCTCCTCGATCCGGTCGGTTTTCGACTCGAGTTTCGCCTCCAGTTCCTCGATGCGGTCCTGCTCTCGTTGCTTGGCGTCGGTGATCTCCGCGAGATCGTTCACCAACCCGTCGCTCACGGACTTGAGTTCCGGGCGCTCGAACTCCTCGAGTCCGGGGGTCGCCCCGGCGTCGAAGGTCTGCTTGCGGTCGAACTGGACGCGCGTGACGCCGCCGTCGGTCCAGTCGCGCTGGAGAAACGCCTCGCCGTCGTCGAGATCGGCAACCTCACCCGCGTACTCGCTCCCAACGACGCGTTTGACGACGTCCGTGTCGTTCTGCCAGGTGAGTCGGTGCCACACCAGCCAGTTGGCCTGGGTGATGAAGTCCTTCTTCACGTCGGCGGGGCGCTGGCTGATGCCGACGATGCCCAGGCCGTGTTTGCGCCCGCGCTTGCCCACCTTGATGAGCATCCGCCCGGTGTCGTCCAGCCCGCCGCCCTCCGGGATGTACTCGTGGACCTCCTCGATCACGAGCAAGAACGGCTTTTTGAGCTTCTTCTCCTTCGCGAACAGGTGCCGGGCGGTCTCCCTGATGAGGTCGCTCGCCTCGGACCCGTCCAGATAGCCCGACACGTCGAGGATGACGGGAACGTTCTCTCCCAGGGCGAGGTCGGCGACCTTCTCGGCGTGCTCCGGGCTGACCTGGATGTCACACTCCTCGTCGGCCCCGGCGTGCAGGAGTTCGTACTCCTCCTTGAGCCCGTAGTACTCCCCGTCGGTGTCGACGATGAGGACCGGATAGCCCGCGTCGAGGAGTTTCTCGATGACGACGCTGACCGAGTTGGAATTGTGGACGAACACGCCATCCGCGACGAAGTTATCGTTGAGTTTGACATCGAGGTCATAGACGCGGCGTGTTTCGTCCATCCGTTCGACCGACACGACTCGCTTCCACTGTACGTCGGATCGTCCGAACGCCCGTGCCTTTCCCTCGACACCCAGTCGTTCGACGTACTCGTTGTACGTTTTCCTCCCGAGTTTTCCCTTGCGCGTCGCGGCGTGGATCGACGCCCCTCCGACGCGGTTCTGACTCTCGCGTTTGGTCCAGTCACGCTCCCGGGCGGCGGTGTTCAGGACATCACCGAAATTAGGGATCATGTCCTTCGAGTTGTACGATCCGCCATCTTCGATCCGTGACGCGAGTTTGGTCAGGCGTCCCGCCTTCTCCTCGACGAGTAGATCGACGACCTCATTCGCCCGGGCAGTCGAGAACGCGTCGACCCGGAGGCGCCCGTACCGGCGTTCCTCGTTTTCATACATGACGAGTTTCTCCTCGATAGCCGAAGAAACCCCGAACTGCCTGAACAGCTCCTGAATCCCATCGAGCAATTCATCGGACGCGGACATAATCGTGAGATTCGAGTTGCCGATCGTTCCGTCTCCGTCTATATGTCCGGACAGCAGTCCGGCGTTAAATTCGGCAGGGGCATTGAACACCCAGTTCGGAATCCGCTTCCCGGTCGACCCCCGGCCGAACTCGTCTTCGAGGAACTTTGCGAAGGGTTTGTATCCCCGATTGCACGTCCGGTCGTAGACGTTGAAATCCCGACCGTCGAGAAACGACCGCACTTCGTCATCGAGGTTCGAAATCTGAATCGTGAGATGCGAATCGAAAGAGCCCTCTGCGAGATACAGGCCGATTACGCGGCCCGTGTCAAACGTGAGATCGAGGTATCGATCGTCCCACTTCTGCGCGCTCCGTATCCGATCAGCCTCGATGTCGAGATCAGGGGATTCAGTGACGTATTTGGCGAGGTCGATTTCGGAGACGGACTCGACTGCCGGGAGTTCACGGGAAAGGGGAATCCACGTTCCCTCGGTGATGTTTCTCCCCTCGATCGGCACGATTTCGAGATCATCTACCGTCAAAAAACTGTGATCCTCCGTGCCCACGAGTTCCGTTCCGTCTTCCAGCGTTATCCGGAGGAGTTCGCCCGATTCGTGTTCGATAGTCGCACGCACTTCTCTGAACTCCTGTTCGTATGACCGTCTGTTCAACGAGAGGACGCGTTCGCCGCGTTCGACATCTTCTATCGGTTTGCGCCCGGTTTCAGTGTACACTGGCGTTCCTTCCAGGACGCTCTTCCCTGCTCCTGATTTCCCGGTCAGGAACGAGCGCCCGGTCAGCACCTCCTCGACGGGGAGGGACACCCCCGACCCCTCCGCGTCCCGCCCGACGTCGATTCTACGTGTCTCTCCCATGCACGATGGATTCGGTGGACGACACATGAGGCTTGGTCAGACGGGTGTCAGACTGGCGCGACGATCGGTGGGTATTTGATCGCCGTATCCGTCTCCCACGGATATGCGCGTCGCGGTCGTCGCCGAGCGGACGGTCCACCACGCGGAGACGGACGCGACGACCCGGACGTCACGACTCGCGTCGGGGCTGGCCGAACGCGGTCACGAGGTGACCGTGTTCTGTTCGCAGTGGTGGGACGACGACGAGGCCGAGATGACCGCCGAGGTGGACGGCGTCACACACCGCGCGGTGACGCGCCATCCTTCGGCGCCCGATCTGCGGTTCGCGGCCCGCCTCCCGCGCGTCGTCGGGGAGTTCGCTCCGGACGTGATCCACGCCCGCCACGAGCCGCCCGCGATCGTTCTCGGGGCGGGTACGGCCCGGCGACTCGCCCGGGCACCCCTCGTCGTCGACTGGTACGGCGACGACCTGCGCACGGATCGGACGAGGCGCGCCCGCCGCCTCGCCGTGGGGACGCCGGACCGCGTGATCGTTCCCTCTCGCCTGGTCGAGACGCGCGTCCGCGAACTCGGCGTCCCGGCCGAGGGGGTCGAGCGAATCCCCGACGCCATCGACATGGGTGTGATCCGCGACGCCGACCCCGAGTCCGCCGCGGACATCGTGTACGCCCGACGTCTCGACGATGACGCCGGCCTCGAGAGCCTGTTTCTCGCGCTCGCGGAACTCCGGGGGCGCGACTGGTCACTCGCCGTGCTCGGCGACGGTCCCGAACGCGACGCCTACGAGCGCCAGGCGGCCGACTTCCGCATCGACGACCGCGTCAGGTTCCTCGGTGCCCAGCCCCTCGAACGGGAAATCGCGATCATGAAGGGTGCACGGGCCGCCGTCCACACGGCACACCACGCGCCTTTTCCCCCCGAGTTCCTCCGGGCGCTCGCGTGTGGCTGTGTCGGCATCGCCGTCTACCGCGCCGCCTCGAGCGCCCACGAACTCATCGAGACACACCCCCGCGGCATCCGTGTCAGTAGCGACCACCAACTCGCGGACGCAATCCGGCAGGCCGCCGGAATGGACCACCGAACGGTCGAGCCGTCGTTTTCCCCCTTCAATATGGACGCCGTCCTGGATCGGTATCTGGCGTGTTACCGCGATGTTCGGGGTGACTGACGGTGGTACCGTCGTGTTCATACTGTCGGCTGTACGTTCGTGGAGGAATTCGTCACCCCGGGGTAGCGAATATCTTCATCGAGTCACAGCCGACAGTATCAGGGTGGTTGGGGGTGGTACGCGGCGTTCACGATCGCCGAGGGCGCTATACGGGTCGACAGAAGTCCTGATAGATACTCGCCGGGTACGGTGGAGGCTAATTCTATCAACAGTTCTGTCGACCCGTATACACCGCCCCGGACGGTCCGCTGGGCTCCCTCGGTGCCGCCCCTCCCCGGGAAGACATCCACGAGCCGTACGACGAGGAGACGATCGAGGAGATCCGCGATCAACTCGGGCTGTGACCGCGTCAGCCGAGGTCGAACTTCTCGGCGGCGGTCTGCATGTCCTTGTCGCCGCGTCCACAGAGATTTACGAGCAACGTGTCGTGGCGGTCCTCGGCGGCGAGTTTCTTCGCTAGCGCGATGGCGTGGCTGGGTTCCAGCGCCGGGATGATTCCTTCGGCCTGGCTGAGTTCCCTGAACGCGTCCAGTGCCTCCTCGTCTCCGATGGCGTGGTACTCCGCCCGCCCGAGTTCCTGCAGGGCGGCGTGTTCCGGACCGACGGCGGGGTAATCGAGCCCCGCCGAGACGGAGTGGTTCTCGGTGTCCTCGCCGATCACCCTCGTCTTCATCCCCTGGAACACCTCCGGCTCCTCCTGTTTCGATTTCGACAGGGGCGCCGAGTGGTGGTCGTCGCCCGTGCCGCCCGGCTCCGCACCGTAGAACATCACGTCGTCGTCCTTGAACGCGTGGAACAGGCCGATGGCGTTCGAACCACCACCGACACAGGCCACGCAGGCATCGGGCAGGTCGCCGTGGAGTTCCTGGATCTGTTCGCGGGCCTCCCGCCCGATCACCGACTGGAACTCCCGGACCATCCGGGGGAACGGATCCGGCCCGACCGCCGATCCGACGAGGTAGTGGGTCGCCTCCATGTTGGCTGCGAAATCCTCGAGGGCGGCGTCGACGGCCTCCGCTAGCCCCTTGTTGCCGCGGGTGACGGGCTCGACCTCCGCGCCGAGCAGGCGCATCCGGAACACGTTCATCTCCTGGCGCTCGATGTCCTTCGTGCCCATGTACACCTTCACGGGTAGATCTAGCAGGGCGCCGACCATCGCCGTCGCCGTGCCGTGCTGGCCGGCGCCGGTCTCGGCGATGAGTCGTTCCTTGCCAGCCTTCTTCGCGAGCAGTCCCTGACCGAGCGTGTTGTTGAGCTTGTGCGCGCCGCCGTGCAGCAGATCCTCGTGTTTGAAGTAGATCTCCGCGCCGTACCGTTCGCTCAGGCTCTCGGCGTAGAACACCGGCGTCGGTCGACCGCCGTAGTGGTTCAGGTAGTACTCGAACTCCTCTTGAAACTCCTCGGACGGGACGACCGTCTCGAACGCCTCCGCGAGTTGCGCGAGCGGTTCCTCGAGTGGCTCTGGGACGTGCCTGCCGCCGAACTGCTCGAACGTTCCCTCCATGATACTGCCTGTGGGCCCCTCCTACATAGATATTCGTGTGACATCCCCTCGCGGATGGAGCCCTGCCTGCATGATCCCCCCCTACGCGACGCCCTCGGCCCATTCGACCATCCGGGCGTACAGATCCCTCGACCGGAGCGCCTCGCGGTCGCCCACGAGCACCAGCGCCCGCTTGGCCCGCGTGAGCGCGACGTTCAGCCGGCGCTCGTCCTCGAACAGCGGTCCGGAGAGGTCGTTTGAGGCGACGAAGGAGACGACGATCACCTCCTGGCTCGACCCCTGGAAGCGATCCACCGTGTCGACGGTCACGCCCCCGGGGAGCCGCTGGTTGACCTCAGTCACCTGTGCGCGAAACGGCGCGATCACGCCGATGTCCTCTCGTGAGACGCCCGCCGCCTCGTAGGCGGCGACGATATCCTCGATTCGCTCGGCCTCCCGGGCGTCCGTGTGTCGGGACGCGTCCCCGTCGATATGGTGAAAGGAGACCGGCGGGCGGAGGTCGGCGGGGAGTTTCCCATCCCGCGAGAGGTCGTCGATACGCCGGCTCGCGACCTCGCCGTTCGCCGGTCTGAGCCGGCCGCCGTAGAACTCTCGGGAGGGAAAGGCCTGAATCGCCTGGGCCATCCGGTACTGGCGGTCGAGTGCAACGGCGGCGTCGGGGTGTTCCTCGATCAGGCGCTCGAACAGCGAGGTCGCGAGGTCGTTCTCCGCGCGCACGACCGGCGGAAGCTGGCGGTGGTCGCCGACGAGCGTGAACCGATCCGCCCGGTTGATCGCCGCGAGGGCGTCCGGTTCGGCCAGCTGTGAGGCCTCGTCGACGACGGCGACGTCGAAGTCGAGTTGGCGCATGGCCCGCGAGCCGGCACTGCTGGTCGTTGCGGCGACCACCGGCGCCGAGCGCAGTCGGTCCGCAAGTTCCGTTGGGTCGCCCCGGCTCGGCAGCAGGGCGTCGCGCATGTCCTCGCGCACCCCCGACTCCGTCCCCATGCGGACGAAGTCGGTGAACCCCTGCTCCTCGAGAGCCTCCAGCGCGTTGTCGACCGCGCGGTTCGTGTACGCCGACAGGAGCACGCGCTCGCCCGACGCCACCAGGGCCCGGACCAGGCGAGCGATGGTGTAGGTCTTGCCCGTCCCGGGGGGGCCGTGAATCAGGGCGAAGTCCTCGGCGTCGACCGCGCGGTTCACGGCCCGGTTCTGAGCCTCGTTGTTCGGGACGTACGTGCGCCCGGCGTCGCCCGGCGTGCCGTCGTCGAACGCTGGCTCCCGGCGCCCGAACAGGGGATCCTTCTTGTCGGCCCCGCTACGCAGGACGAACTCCGCGAGCGCGGACAACTGGCGGTCGACGCCGAACTCCGAGGGGTACACGTCCAGCCGGCGGAGCTCGATCGGTTCCTCCGCCGTGACGACCACTGCCTCGCCCAGGCGCTCGACTCTGGCGGGTTCTGCGTCCCCATCGATGGGGTCGCCGTCGCTCGCGAGGACGCGATCTCCCTCGCGGATCTTCGAGGTCGCACCGGTTGGCTCCGCACGCAGTTCCCACCGCCCGTCTTCGAGTTGCCGCCGTCCAACTGGCTCCAGCCCGACCAGCGCCCGGTCGGCCTCCGCGCGTTCCGCCGGGGACTGGCGCCACAGCGAGGCGTAGGTGCGGTGGACCGACCGGCGTTCCTCCTCGATCAGCCGGTAGAAGCGATCGAAGTACTCGCCGTCCTCTTCGGGCACTGCCGTCCCGATCTGGCCGGCCTTTGACTCCTGGTCGAGGCGCCCGGACACGGCGAGGCAGGTGTCCTGCTCGAAGCAGTAGTCACAGACAGCGTCGGCCTCATAACCCGTAGGGACGTCCATCCCGTGTTCCATGGCGGCGATCTCGTTGCGCGTCCGGAGGACGAAATCGAGCAGACCGGAGCCGATGGAGAAGTCCTTGGCGGGCGAGAGATCGCCCGACTGCTCGTTGCGATCGAGGGCGGCGTTTTTCGTGTACAGCAGGGTTCCGGTGTCGACGTCGACGCCGCGCTCCTCCAGGAGGAGCGCGTAGCAGGCTGCCTGAACCTTGTCCTGGAATCGGGGGTCGCGGTTCGTGTTCTTGCCGGTTTTGAGTTCGACCGGCGCCCCCCGGCGGACGGCGTCGGAGCGTCCCTTGATCCCCACGCGCTCGCCGATGAGGGTGTATTCGGAGCGCCACTCGTCGGTGTCGTCCAGCACGCCCTGCTGTAGCCACCGCTCGATGGCGCGGACGTGGTCGGCGACGTCGGCCCGAACCGACTCCAAGTCGCGCTCGAGCAGGCCGATGTCGAGTGCGGCCTCGGCGACGCGGTCGTCGATCGCCTCCTCCCGGTCGCGACCCCTGAGGAGGTCGCCGAAGACCTCGTGGACGATCGTTCCCTTCACTACCGGGTAGGCGAGCGGCGTCGAGGAGAGCTTGTTCAGGTAGTACATCCGCGGACACTGCACCCAGTTGCGGATGTCGGTCACGTCGACGAGAAATGACGGCTCGAGGATCACCCGGGACGCTCCCGTCGTGGCGTACTGGGTCTCACCGCGGTACTCGCTCGTTTTGGGGTCCGTGACGGCGAGTGTCATCCCCGGTTTTGCGACGTCGGCCGTTTCCGTCCACTTCCCCCACAGCGTGACCGTCTTCTCGGCGCCGGAGGTGGGTCCCCCGTCGCCACCTCGTGCTCCGCCGTCACCTCGCGCTCCGCCATCGCCTTTCGTTTCGTCGTCGTCGAGCTGCAGGCCGATCTCCACGAGGTCGCTCTCGCCGTGTGTCGTGTCGACGGTTCGACCCTCTCCCACGCTCCTGATCGTCCCGAAGAGCACGTTCCCGGTTTCGCCGCCGGGAGAAAAACGCTGTCGCTCCCGGGGGGCGTGTTTTTTATCGGTCGGCCACCACAGCCCGGTATGAACGAGAGGATTACCGGGGTCGAGAGCACCGCCGCGCGCGTCCGGGAGTACATGACCGCCGACGTCGAGACGGTGGAGCCCGATGACACGGTGGCGGCCGTCGCGGAGTGGATTGCCGAAAGCGGCCACAACGGGTTTCCGGTGTGTACCGACCGACGCGTCGAGGGGTTCGTGAGCGCGACCGACCTCCTGCTCGCGGTGGACGAGGATCCCGTCTCCGCGGTCATGAGCCGGGATCTAGTCGTCGCCGACCCCGACATGGAGGTCGCGGACGCCGCGCGGGTAATCCTCCGGTCCGGGATCCGGAAGCTCCCCGTGGTCGACGCCGACGGCGATCTCGTCGGGATCATCTCGGACGCCGACATCATCAGGAGTCAGATCGAACGCGCGACCCCCGAGAAGGTCGGTCGACTCTCCAGCACGCTTGCGTCGCTGCACGGAGTCGAGGTGACCCAGGACCGCCGGACGGTCGATCTGTCGGCGCTCACGCCCACCCAGTCGGAGGTGTACGCTGACGAACTCGAGGGGCGGGTGTACGAACTCGAACGCGGATTCGCCGAACCGCTCGTCGTGATCGACGCGCCGGGGTCCCTGTTGCTCGCTGACGGCCACCACAGAGTGCTCGCGGCCGACCGTCTCGACATCGGGACCATGGACGCGTACGTGATCGTCATCGACGAGCCGATCGACCTGGGTATGGAGCGGACCGCACGCAGCCAGGGGCTATCCTCGATAAACGACATCGAGATCGTCGATTACGCTCGCCACCCGCTGGTCGAAACCGTCGAGCGTCTCCAGTGATGTATACGGGTCGACAGAACTGTTGATATACACCCGGACACGAACCAGTCAACGTGACTGTGGCTTGTTTGGCCGGGAGACATCATTTTGACCGGGAATAATCAACCTGCGTGGTGAACTATTCGTGTCCGGGTGTATAGCATTAGCCTCCGCCGTACCCGGCGAATATCTATCAGGAGTTCTGTCGACCCGTATATACTGTCGGAATCACCCGCCGGCCCCGTACTCCACAAAGCGGCTCTCGACTTCGGCTCTCGTCTCCGCGATCACCCGCCGTTCGGCGGTTCGCATCGCCCGCACCGCCTCGTCGGTGTACTCGACGGTGAACGCCGGGATCGCACTCCCCAGAAGCGACCCGACGCCCGAGAGAACGTCGGCAGGATCGATCCGCACCTCCATCGCAAAGGCATTGCGTTCCTCCCGGAGCAGGCTCGTAAACTCGAAGTTTTCCTCGATGAGGGCGAGTGCTGCGTTCCGGTCGTACTCCTCGACCAGCGCCGACCAGTACTCATCGTGGGGCGACGTCACGATCGGCTCGATCGCGTCGCCGAGACGCTTCTGTCGCGCGACGAGCCGGTCTTGCAGGCGCTTTCGACGCTCCGGAGAAAGGGAGTCACGCAACGACTGGGCGTACCGGTCGGTGGCGAGCAACTCCTCGCGGTAGGCTTCGATGCCCGCGTGGGAGGTGACGTACTCGAGCAGGACGTTGAACTGTTCCATCACGTCGGCACGGAACGCGCGGAGTTCGGGACGGACGACGCGGCGATCTAGCGTGTCGCTTTGCTTGAGCAGGCGGTCGACCGTCCCGCTTCCGGGCGTGTGCACCCCCTGGAGTGCCGTGATGACGTTGAACTCCCGGTAGGTGATCTCGATGGCCTCCGAAATGAACGCTTCGAACCCCTCCTGTGCAGCAACGCGCGTCACGTTCGGTATCCGGGACCACGGGGTAGTATGCTTGTCGGAGGGTGGGAGGATCTACGCCCGGACGCCCACGACGTTATACTATCGGACAGAAGTATTGATAATGTCTGTTGTAGTCTCTTACAGCGGGAACAGCGCGAAAGCCCACGACTTCAGTCGTGGGAGAAGTCAGACCGCTTCCGGCAGCCACCCGCCCGAGATCTCGATGTTCGCGCCGCTCACGTATTCGGCGTCCTCGGCGACGAGAAACCGGAGCGCCCGAGTCACGTCCGCAAAGGCGGCCGGACGACCCTGCGGGAGATCCGCCGGCATCTCTTTTTCGTTCTCCACGACGTGCGGCGAGATGGCGTTGGCGGTGACGCCCTCATCTGCGGTGTCCGCGGCGACCATTCGTGTGAACATGAGGACGCCGGTCTTGGCCGCGACGTACGGGAAGTTCGTCGGGGAGACGATCTCGTGGTCGCTCGCGGCGTGACCGACGTTGACGATGCGGCCCCAGCCAGCCTCGCGCATGGCCGGCAGGACGCGCCGCGAACAGAGATACGTCGCAGTGAGGTTGGTGTCGAGCACGTGGTACCAGGTCTCGACGTCGATGTCCTCCCAGTGACGGGAGGCGGAGTTGCCGACGTTGTTCACCAGCGCATCGACCGTCCCGAGTTCGTCCTCGACGGCACGGAAGCAGTCGTCGACCTGCTGGGAACTGGTGACGTCTCCATAAACCGTGATGGCTTCGGGAGCGCCGCGTTCGCGTGCCTCGGCGGCAGTCTCTGCGGCGGCCTCGTCGTTTTCCCGGCAGTGAACGGCGACGCTGGCACCGCAGTCGGCGAGCGCGAGAGCGAACTCCCGGCCCAGGCCCACGGCGCTCCCGGTCACGAGCACGATCCGACCTGAGAGGTCCGGTTCGATCATGGCCGGGACTGCGCACCCCGGACAGATAAGCCCCGGCGACGGTTTCCACCTCGGCGAAACAGGTGATGTTTTGTTCCCGGGGGATCGAAGGTTGCACCGCAAGAGGAATGGTGACGACGTACTACGCTGGCGTCGATCTCGGAGCGACGAACGTTCGTGTCGCCGTCGCCGACGGAAGCGCGGAGATCCGCTCGATAGATCGGCGGCCAACGCCCCGAGGGCCACGCGGCGTCGACGTCACCGAGGCAGTGCTCGATGCGGTCCGGGCCGCCTGCGCGGATCTCGGGATCGATCCGACGGAGGTCGCGGCCGCGGGGATCGGGTCCATCGGTCCGCTGGATCTCGCCGACGGGACGATCGTGGACCCCGCGAACCTCCCCGACGCAATCGACGTGATTCCGCTTCGCGACCCCGTTTCGGTACTCATCGACTCCGACCGCGTATCGCTCCACAACGACACCACCGCGGGCGTCATCGGCGAGCGCTACTACTCCGAACTCAACCCCGACGACATGGTGTATCTCACGATCTCCAGCGGGATCGGCGCGGGCGTCACCGTCGACGGGTCGGTCATGCACGGCTGGGACGGCAACGCCGGAGAGGTCGGCCACATGGTCGTCGACCCCGACGGCCGGCGCACCTGTGGCTGTGGCCGGGCAGGCCACTGGGAGGCGTATTGCTCTGGCACGAACATCCCCGGGTACGCCCGGGACATCCACGAACGCGAGGGGATCGACACGTCCCTCCCGGTCGATGAGTCCGGGTTCGCCGCCACCGACGTGTTCGCTGATCCCGACGACCCGCTCGCGAGCGAGGTTATCGATCGGATCGCCCGGTGGAACGCGATCGGCGTCTCGTCGATCATCCAGGCGTACGCCCCGCTTGTGATCGCCATCGGCGGCGCTGTCGCCATGGAGAACGAGTCCCTCGTGGTCGATCCGATCACCGAACGCACACCCGGACTGGTTTTCGGCAACGTTCCCGAGATCCGCCTCACGTCGCTTGGCGACGAGGTCGTCCTGTACGGTGCCATCGCGAGCGCGATCACGGGCAACGGCGACGCCGAGTCACACGCACACTGATTCTACTCGTCTCCGGGTGTATCTGCCCCGTGCGCAGATTCGGCGTCCGGGTCGGGCCACTCCGCGAACGGCGTGCCACACCGGTCGAAGTAGCTCCGCTGCATCGCCGGTATCGCCTCGATGAGGTCTGCTCCCGCGTCGAGTTCGGCCCGGACGCGGTCGATCTTCCAGTCGCTCGGCGTTCTCCCTTCCGTCCACCGGTGCTCGATCGCACCGAGATACCGGTCGATCGTTCCGGCCTCGACGCCCGCGTTCGCGAGTCCGGCCCGCGCGAGGTCGAACAGCTCGTCGCAGATGCGGTCGAGGTCGGTGGTGTGCTCGCCGGACGCGGTGACCCAGTGCAACTCCGCGTCGAGGCCCTCGGCGACGGCATTGTAGAAGGATGCCTCCGCCAGGTCGTGGTCCAGGTCCACCAGGGGATGATCCTCCGCGACCAGTTCCCGGAGGAGTCCGGTCACGAGCGCCTGGAACCCGACGATGTCGGTCACGCTGGGCTGGGTGGGCAGGGGCCGGTACTCGATGCGCAGGGAGCGTTCGGTGTTGTCCGGCCCGATGTGATCGCCGCCGATCACGCCACGAAGCCACCGCCAGTAGGTGCCGTGCTTGTGGCCGAACTGCCAGAACGCGTCGGCGAAGGCCGCCTCCTCGTCCTCATCGCTCCCGCCCTCGTCCCCGGTGCGGTCGCCGCCCTCGCCCCCGGTACCGTCGCCACCCTTGACCCACTCCTCTAGGAAGGCCGCGAGCGTCCGATCGTCGGTAACGTGATCGACGACCTCGGCGGGCGCCTCGACGTCCTCCGGAAACCGGACCTTGCCCGGACTCTGTCCGGCGTTGATCGACTGCTCGAACACCGCCACCCGGAGTTCGTGGTGGGTCTCCGCGAGCAGGCGGTCGGGGTCGACGTCCTCGTAGAGGTCGGCCGGCAGGAACGGCGAGTTCGTCGCGAGCGCGAGCACGGGCCCGAGCGTGCGCACGGCGGCGCCGTGATACGCGGGGAACTCCGAGACGTCGGGCACCTGGAGGTGTGGCTGGATCGACGTGGCCAGCGACTCGATCAGTATCGTCGGCACGGAGACGGTCGCCCCGGGCACGTCGAGTTCGATTTCCCCGCCGGCGTGCCGGAGGATGTCGTTGTCGAGGGCGTGATACCGGGCGCTCGATTTCATGTTCTCCGCGAACACCACGCCCTCGCGTTTCTCGATCGCGGAGAGGTACTCCCGGGTGCCCTCAGCCGGCGGGATCGTCCACATCGCATCGAGAACGATACGCCGGTGGTCCGACCGCTCCTCCGCGGCGGCGAACTGCTCGCGGATCGCCGTCGCCTGGCGCTCGATCCCTTCCGGCAGGAGGTCGGGATCGGTGTTCACCTCGACGTTGTGGACGCCGAGCTCGGCGTTGACCGGCGTCTCCTTAAGAACCGCTTCAGGGACGGCTGCGAGTCGTCCCTCCGAATCGACCGCGTAACACTCCAGTTCCATCCCGACCGCCGGGTCGGCGTTGTCCAGACGGCCCGACCGGAGTTCCTCCCGGAGGTAAGCCGCCTCCGCCTCGACCCGGCGATCGAACGTCTCGCAGTTGTCGGGGTCGAGGGAGCGTTTCACGAGTGCGACCGTCTCGTCCAT
>JBDGQL010000190.1:0-17990 GCA_042219105.1 Karumarchaeum halophilus (SeqCode)
TCACGCGCTCATGGGATAGCAGCGTTTCCATCGAGTCAGTGAGAACGGTCATTATCAGGGGATTACACACAACAGCTCCGAGGGGAGGTGTCGCCCGATGCTGGCGAGCAGCCCCGGGGGGTCCGTTCCGTCCCCACAGACGATGCTCTGTTCGAGCAGTCCGAGTCGCTCGACGGTCACGATGTCCCCGGCGTGGCCTGCCCGGTTCACCGTCGCGCGCGCCTCGCTTCTGGTGGCGCTGTTGACGTTGACACGGCCCGACCCGCGCCGCCAGTCGTACAGCCGGTCGCGCTCGCCCTCCGCGAGACGCGGCGGATCGCCCCCGACGAACCGAAGAGGGAGGTGCTGGACCAGCCCGAACCGCTCGCGGACCTGTCCCGGGTCCCCCGGTCCGAGGCCGAGTTCCTCTCCGGGGATCCGCACCCGGTCGCCGGCGTCGAGAACGAACCCCTCCTCGTCCCAGGCTTCGAGGGTTCCGACGTACTCCTCGCCGGCCGCTCGGTGGGGGACGACCTCGCCCCACGCGTCCCGGAGGAGGTTTCTGGCAACCGGGGCGTCCTCGCCGGTCACGGTCACGCTCGGAAACCCGTCGTTGCGGAGCCCGGTCTCCGCGGACACCGACAGCTCCGCGAGTTCGTTTTCCACGACCGCGTCGAGAGAGTCGAGCGCCCGTCTGCGGGCGGTCCCCTCGACGTACACCTTCGTCCCCAGAACGACCATCAGGCGGCCTCGAGTTCGACGTTGAGCTCCGACCGGAGATCCTCGATGCGTTCGTCCATCGCCTCGATGAGGTGAGTGTTGTCCATATCCTGCAGCGCGGAGCCACATTCGGGACACTCGAAGCCACGCTCCATGGCCTCCGCGAACTCGTACCTGACGTTACAGACGTCACACAGGTAGAACTGGTGATCGCGCTCGTAGCTGCGGCGCTCTTCCAGGCCCTCAAGCAGGCGGTGCATCTCCGCCTGGAGGTTCTCGGGAATCCCCTCGTACTTGAATGTCCAGAGGTACGTGAGCCAGCCGGAGTCCTCATCGCGCACCCGCCGGTATGAGGCGAGGTCGTTCTCGTACAGGATGAACAGCGTCCGGCGGACATCGTTGAGTTCGAGGTCGAGCTCCTCCGCGAGTTCCTCGTCGGTAACCTCCCCGTCGGGCGGGGCCGCCGCCACGGGCATCCCGCGGGGCCCGACCAGCTCGTGGAGGTACTTCTGGATGACTGGATCTTCGAGCAGGTCCTCAAAAGCCATTACCGGTTCTGGGCGCCCGTCGTCTATTAATTCTTCGTCTCCTCGACGCGCTTGCCCATCGACTGGGGAACGATCTCGCGGTCGGCGTCGGCCCACCTCCGGTCGAGTTCGCGGCCATCGAACAGCCGGTCGAGGAACACCGCGAGCGCGGCCACCTCCGAGTGGGGCTGGTTGGTGACGGCCACGTTCCAGTCGGCGTGATCGTACACCTCGAAGGGAACCTTCTCGGCGCCGAGGACGACGAGCAGAGGCACCTTCGCGTGGCGCTCGCGGATTCCGGTCTCGACGTCCTGGACCCGTTCGCCGTACATCGTGAGGTGGACGGCGGCTCCCTCCCAGTCACGGACGATCCCGAGTACTTCGTCGCTCGTCTCGACCTCGAAGGGCCCACCGAAACGGTCGGTCACGTCACGGGCAGTCTCGACCGCGTCGGTCGCGTTCGTCGGCAACAGCACCCGGTCGGCGCCGAGTGCCCGCGCCGTCAGCGCGACGTGTGTCGTCATCCGGTCGTCGCGTCCCGGGCGATGGCCGAGCCGCAGGACGACCGTTTCGGGGTGGTCGTGCATGCTTCGGAAGACGAGACGTGGTCGGGAGGGACTTTCGGTCGACTGCGTGGACCTCTCCGCTCGTATCAGTTTTTCTTCTTCCGTTCCTGTTCGGGGTGATCGGCAATGTAGACGCTCGTGTGATTCGGGACGTCCTCGGTGATCCAGGAGTTCGCGCCGATGCTCACGTGGTCCCCGATGTCGACGGCGCCGAGGATCTTGGTTCCGGCCCCGACGACGACGTGATCGCCGATGTCCGGGTGACGTTTGTAGCCCTTCTTCAGCGTGTGTTGTTCGTTTTCGGCCTCTTCGAAGTGGAGCGCACCCAGCGTCACGTCCTGGTAGATCCGCACCCAGTCCCCGATCGTGGTGGTCTCCCCGATGACGACGCCGGTCCCGTGATCGATGAAAAAACAGTCGCCGATCTCCGCACCGGGATGAATGTCGATCCCCGTTTCGGTTTTCGCGTGTTCTGTGAGCTCCCGCGCGTACGCCGAGACGCCCTCGTTGTAGAGAGCGTGTGCGACGCGCTGGACCATGGTCGCCTGAAACCCCGGATACGACCGGATGATCTCGACGTAGCTCTTGGCCGCGGGGTCACCTTTGTACGCTGCCCTCACGTCCTTCTCCAGGGCGTGTCGGATCGTGGGAAGCGCGTCCAGCACATCGTTCACCCGCTCGGTACAGTGCTCGCCGGTGTAGGGCTCGATGCCCAGACAGAGCAACGATCCGAGGTCGGAGAGGACCTCGCGGACGGTGTCGGCGTCCTCCGTCAGTGATCCAGCGTTCCAGCACCTGGGAAAGAACAGCCGTTTGAGCAGGGCAACCTCCTCGCGAGCCGACTCCCGCTCCGGAAAGTCGAGCGTCGTATCGGTCGGAAACGGATCAGCGTCCTCCGCGTATGACTCCCGCAACCGACGGTGTGCGTCCCCGGTGTAGACGTAATCCATACATCACACCATCGCTTCCGGCCTCCTAACGGTGCCGATCAGCAGTCGCTCGTTCCCTGCGGGTGGCCCCCGAACACCCCGACCGGAACGCACTTGACCCGGCCGGGACTCCCCAACGGTATGAACCTCAGGGACAAGCGCGTCGTCGTGGCCGGCGGGGCCGGCTTCGTCGGCTCACACCTCGTCGACTGCCTGGTCGTGGACAACGAGGTGGTCGTCGTCGACGACCTCTCGAACGGCGACGTGGATCCGATACCTGCCGACGCGACATTCATCGAGGGCGACCTCACCGATCCCGACGTGACCGGGCAGGCGATCACCGGAGACGTCGATGCCGTCTTCCACCTCGCTGCCGATAAGGATCCCTCGCGGGACGACGTCACCCAGTACCGGTACAACAACCGAATCACCGAGAACCTCCTCGACCGGATGGACGAGGTGGGCGTCGACAAACTGGCTTTCACGTCCTCCTCGGTCATCTACGGCGAGGCTCCCCGGCCGACGCCGGAGGATTTCGCCCCCATGGAGCCCATCAGCATCTACGGCGCCTCGAAACTCGGCGAGGAGGCCCTCCTGTCGGTGTACGCTCACAGCCACGACTTCACCGTCTGGTCGTTCCGGTTCGCCAACGTCGTCGGCCCCCGCCTCCAGTGGGGCGTGATCAACGACTTCATCGCGAAACTGCAGGACGACCCCGAGACTCTGGAGATACTCGGTGACGGCCGCCAGGAGAAGTCATACATGCACGTCACCGAGTGCGTGGAGGCCATGATCCACGTCGTCGAACACGGCGGAGCCCCCGTCAACACCTACAACCTCGGGACGCGCACGACGACGTCGGTCGACAGGATCGCCGACATCGTGAGCGACGCGATGGAGCTCGATCCCGACTACAAATACACCGGCGGCGACCGCGGCTGGGTTGGTGACGTTCCCCGGATGCGTCTCTCTATCGAGAAACTCTCGGCGCTGGGCTACGAGCCGGGGTTATCGAGCGACGACGCGGTCAAACGGGCCACACAGGAGATGCTCGACGAACGGACCTGACCGCCTCTGTTGGTCTCAGGCTACCTCGATGATTTCGACGTCGAACTCGAGGGTTTCGCCCGCGAGCGCGTGATTGAAATCCACCCGGACGACCGTCTCGTCGACGTGGACGACCTCGGCGAGGTTCCCCTCCTGTGTCTCCAGGTACGCGCCCTCCTGTGGGGGTTCGTCGCCGACTATACTGTCGGACAGAGACAGTGATAATCGAACCTCCAGGACGGGGGGCCTTCGAATTATCAATACTTTTATCCGACAGTATACGTCCCGTTCAACCCCGACCGCCCGAGGACGTGACCTCGCATGGCGTCGCCCACCTCCGCCCTGCTCGCGGACGCGGAAAGTGATAGCGTCGTATCGAGGGCGTACAGTTTGAACCGGTATCGGTGTTCCTCACCGTCCGGCGGATCGGGACCCCCATACCCCGTCGTCTCGAAGTCGTTTTTGCCCTCCGTCGCCTCTGCGGCGTCCCACCCTTCCGGAATCGTGCGCCTGTCACCGGGGACGTTCCAGACGAGCCAGTGGAGAAAGGTTCCGCCGGGGGCGTCGGGATCGTCCATTATCAGCGTGAACGACTCCGTCCCGTCGGGGACGCCCTCGATGTCCAAAGGCGGGTTGACGTTCTCGGCCTCGCGGCCGTACCGCTCGGGAATGGAACCGCCGTCGTCGAACGCCGGACTCGACAGTTCCAGGCCGCCCGCAGAGGTCACCTCCCCCAGCGCCGGATTGCCGGGTGTCGTGGTGCCCGCCACCGTTGTGTCGGGCGAGTCCGTCGCCCCATCCCCACCACATCCCGCGAGGATCGACGCGGCGATCACGACGAATCCACGGCGATTGAGACGTCGCATGTCGGAAAGACAGGTGGGCGCGATCAAAAATCCAGGGGGAAGAGGCGTCACATCGCCCGGCTCGATTAGTCGCTCCGGCTGGACACGACATCCGCGTCGGAGCGACCGGGGGGCTCCTGGCGGTTCCCCTGGGCGAGGACGACGGCCGCGAGAACCAGCGCGCCCCCCGCGACGACGAACACCGTAACCTGCTCGCCCAGGATGATCGCTCCCAGGATCACCGTCACCACCGGTTCGACGGTGCTGACGACGCCGACCCGGCTCGCCTCCAGGCGCGAAACCCCCTCGTAGAACAGAAGAAGGGGCAGGACCGTCGAGACGACGACCATTCCGAGGACGACGCCCCACTCGTCGCTACCCACGGGAAGGGCGAGACCGCCGTCGAGAACGCCGTAGACGGCCATGCTCGCGGTCGTGCCGACGAGTACACCGAGCATGAGTGCTCGTGGAGCGAGCGTCGCGCTGACGCTACGACTCCCCGTCGTGTAGACGGCGTAGAAGGCGGCTGCGCCCAGAGCGAGCGCGACCCCGATCGGGTCGGCACCGGCGGTGTCAGTCCCGACGACGAGTCCCACCCCGGCCATCGCCAGCACCAGCGCGATCACCTTCCGCGTCGTGATCGCCTCGTCCAGAAACGCCACCGAGAGCACGACGACCATCGCCGGATACGTGTACAGGACGACCGTCGCCAGGCCGGCCGTCAGGTGGCGCAGCGAAATAAAGAAAAACAGCGTCATGGCGGTGTAGACGACGCCGAGGGACAGCGTCACGCTCCAGTCGCGCCGTGACACCGGTCGCGCCCAGTCTCCGACTGTCGCCAGAGCGGCGACGACGATAGTCGCGAGCCCGAACCGAACCGGCAGGAGCGTCGACAGTTCGAGGTCGATCGCAGCCGCAATCTCGCCGAAGATACCGATGGTCCCGAAGCCGGCGGCGGCCGCGAACACCAGCACCGCTCCCGTGGTGGACTCGCGCACGGTAGAATATGGGGCCTGCATGGGGTACAGTTTTCGGTGCCGGCGATCCGTGGTGTATACGGGTCGAGGGAAGTCCTGATAGATGTTCGCCGGGTACGGCGGACGCTAATTCTATCAACAGTTCTGTCGACCCGTATATCAACCGTTCCGCCCGACAGGATGCAAATCGAGTTCGACCCGTTCGCCGGTCTTTGCCGACTCGTATGCCGCCTCGGTCACGGCCGTGACCGCCAGCGCGTGCCGGGGCGTCGCGACCGACCCGGTTCCCTCCCGGATCGAGTCGACGAACGCGGCGACCTTGTTCGAGTAGGTATCCGCGACGCCCGGAAACCGCTCGGCGCCGTCGGGGTCGACGAAGTGGGTCTCCCGGTCGTTCCAGCCACGGCCGTCGATGTAGACGCCGCCGTCGTCCCCCCAGTAGCGGTGGTGTTCGCGCACCACAGGGGAGTCACCCGACACCGCGATGGTGGCGACGGCGTCTTCCGCGAACTCGACCGTGAGCGTCGCTTGGATGTCGACGCTCGGGTCCTCGTCCCAGAACACCATCGAGGCCGTGACCGCCGTCGGCTCCAGTCCCGTCGTCCACAGCACCGCGTCGATGACGTGGCTGCCAGTGTCGTATAGTTGCCCGCCACCGGAAAGATCGGGGTCCGTCCGCCAGGTGCCCGACGCATGCTGGATCCAGTTTTGCGTGATCTCCGCCGTCACGAACGCCGGTGGATCGTCGAACTCCGCGATGCGATCCCGGGCGGCGACGAATGGGCCCTCGATGTGGCGCTGGTAGCCAACCTGGAAAATCTCATCGCGGCTCTCATCCCGGCCGACGAGGTCCCTCCCGTCCGCGAGGTCCGTCGTCAGGGGTTTCTCACAGAGCACGTGTAGATCACGCTGCATCGCCGCGACCGCCTGGTCGTAGTGCAGGGCGTGTGGGGTGGCGATCATCACTGCGTCGAGGCCGCCCGCGTCCAGCATCGCCTTGTAATCCTCGTAACACGATGCCGCGGGGACGTCGAGCCGTTGTCCCGCTCGCGCCCGGTTCTCCTCGCTCACGTCTGCCAGCGCGATGACGTCGGCTCCGGGACGGTCCTGCATCGCCTCCCCGAGACCCGTCCCCAGACTCCCGGCGCCGATTACTCCCGCCCGCAGGTTTCCGGTCATGGAACTGGAAAGGAGACTCGGGGATTTAATGCTCCCGGAGCGTGCCGGGGAGCACGACCCGGAGTCAGACTGGCTCGAACCGGTACCCGCTCCACGCCTGGCTCTCCGCCTCCCTGATCACCGCGTCGGGATCGCGCACCTCATCAACGTGGACGGGCCGCACTGCGTCACCGATCTCGACGTCACTCTCGATGAGGCCGCCGATCACGCGCACCTCCGTGCCGTCCACCTCGAACGCAACGACCGCGACCGAGTTCGGTGACCGGACGCCCGGCGGAGTCGCCCTGTTCTCGGTCCAGGTGACGACCTCCCCTGTCACGTCACTCAGGTCGACGGTCTCCTCCTGTGGCTCGCCACACGTCGGACACCGGTAGTGGCCCGGGAGCGTGAGGTGTCCGTTCGGACACCGGTGGGCGAGAAGCCCGCTGTCATCGTCGGGCATCACCGGGCAGCCTCCAGGATCGTCGCCGTGGCGCAGTTGCCGAACCCGCCGACGCTACAGGCGAGGCCGACGTCGGCGTCGACCTGGCGGTCCCCCGCACGCCCGAGCACCTGTTCTCTGAGTTCGTGTGCCTGTGCGACCCCGCTCGCACCCAGTGGATGCCCTTTCGATTTCAGGCCGCCGGAGGTGTTCACCGGGAGCGACCCGTCCCGTGCCGTGACGCCCGGCTCGATCGCGCGCCAGCCCTCGCCCTTCGTCGCGAACCCGAGATCCTCGTACTGGAGGAACTCGAGGATGGTGAACATGTCGTGGAGTTCGGCGACGTCGACGTCGTCCGGGCCGATCCCGGCCATCTCGTAGGCCCCCTCTCCGGACGCCACGACCGCGTCCATCGTCGTCGGGTCCGGGCGCTGGTGGACGACGTGGGTGTCCGTGGCGCCGCCGACGCCTGCCACTCTCACGTACGCGTCGGTGTACTTCCGCGCGACTGACTCCGGACAGAACAACAGCGCGGCGCTTCCATCCGAGATCGGACAGAAGTCATACAGCCGCAGGGGGTCGGCCACCATGGGCGCCTCCATCGCCGTCTCGACGTCGATCGCCTTGCGGAACTGTGCCTTGGGGTTGTCCCGGCCGTTCTGGTGGTTCTTGACCGCGACCTTCGCCAGACTCTCGCGTGGTGCGTCGTACCGATCGAGGTACAGCCGGGCCGTCAACCCGGCGAACGTGGGGAGGGTGAGCCCGTGTTTGTACTCGATGGGGTGCGTGATGGAAGCGATCACGTCGGTCGCTTCCGCCGTGCTACGGTGGGTCATCTTCTCGCCGCCGACGAGCAGCGTCATGTCGCTCGCTCCGGAGGCGACCGACTGCCAGGCAGCGTAGATCCCCGCGCCGCCGGAGGCGGAGGTCTGCTCCACGCGCTGTGCGTATGCAGGCGCGAGTCCGAGGTCGTGCACGAGAGCGTTCATCACGCCACCCTGCCCCTCGAACTCCCCGCTCGCCATGTTCGAGACGTAGCAGTGATCGACGGCGTCAGGTGCGACCCCGGCACTCTCCAGGCACTCGGTGCCGGCCTCCGCGAGGAGGTCCAGGATCCACGCCTCGCGCTCGCCGAAGGGTGTCATCGCGGAACTGACGATCGCGACGCTGTCCATGCCCAAGCGCCGCCCCGGACCGACTTATATGGTTGGTTGCAAGTCATGTCGGGATCGACCACACGGGGTCGTGCGGTCGTCCCCGAACACAGTTGCAACCGACGCTGTAGACGTTCCCCAGCCTCGTCCAGTTTCACTTTCACTTCGGCAGGCTCAGGTTGAAGTGCAAGACGAACTACCCATGGGATATGCAACGACGCACAACGTCACTGGCCAGGACTGACGCAGCGACGACTCCGGACGATCGCTGCCCGGCCTGCGGCAGGGAGATCGAGGGAATCGAAGCCACCGCCGGAGAACACCGTTTCGTCGGGTGTGGTCACTCCGCATCCTCGCGACCGCTTCCCTCCGCCAGCGGTCCGGCGTTCGCCGGCGTGACGACCGAGAAGCGACAGATGTTTTAGGCTGCCCTAAAGAGAGGGGCGTGATGAGCGCGGACGTCTGTGTCATCGTCCCGACGATCAGGGAACCGGAATGTGTACGAGCGTACGCCGAGAACGCCCGCGAGCACGGGTTCGACCTCGATCGACTGTTCTTTTTGCTGGTGACCGAGGACTTCTGTGACTCCGCGGAGATGGCGGCGATGATACGCGATGAGGGTCTGCAGGGCGCGGTGTTCGACGGTTCGCGACGCGGAGAGTGGTTCGCGGCGAAGGGACTCGGCGAGTACGCCGACCTGATCCCGGAGGCCAGCCACGCCCAGACGAGTTTCGGCCTGCTGTACATGTGGGCGGACGGTTTCGATCGGGGCGTGTTCATCGACGACGACACCCGCCCTCACCCAGAACACGACTTCTTCGGCACCCACATGCGCAACCTCGATTACGAGGGGGAGGCGGAGGAGGTCCGCTCGGACGAGCGGTGGGTGAACGTCCTCTACCAGTCCGACCACGACCTGTATCCCCGGGGGTACCCCTACGCGGCGATGGACGAGACCGTCGAGAGGAGAACGGCGAGCGTGACAGACGTCGTCGCCTCCCAGGGCATGTGGACGAACGTCCCTGACCTGGATGCAGTGCGGATTCTCATGGACGGCGACCTGCAGGGCCAGGCGCGGACACGGACGACCGCAGCTGATTTCGATCGGGACTTCGTCGCCGCCTCCGGCCAGTACCTGACCGTCTGCTCGATGAACCTCGCCTTCGAGCGGGAGGTGATCCCCGCGTTCTACCAGCTTCCCATGGACGACAACCGCTGGGACGTGGGTCGCTTCGACGACATCTGGAGTGGCCTGTTCCTCAAGCGGGCCTGTGACGTCCTCGGGAAAACCATCTACAACGGCGCGCCGCTGTGTGAGCACAACAAGGCCCCCCGCTCGACGTTCTCGGATCTGGAAAACGAGGTGGCGGGCCTGGAGTGCAACGAGCACCTCTGGGAGGTCATCGACGGCGTCGGCGGTGACGCTGACTCCTACGCCGGCGTCTTCCGCGCGATGGCCGGGGAACTGCGGGGTGGCGACTTCGAGGACTGGACGAACGGGAACTTTCTCAACTACTGCGGGGAGTACATGGAGACGTGGCTCGATTGCCTCGACGCGATCGAGGCCAAACGCCAGGTACCGGCGGACGATTGAAAACCGGTAGGCTTAAGACTTTTAGGCCGGCCTAATCCATACATGCGCAAAAACAGCGGTCTCGTGACGCGGCGTCGGTTCCTGACTGCGGCTGGCGTCGGGGCAATAACGGGTTTCGCAGGGTGTGCTGGCGGTGACGATGGCGGGAACACCGGCACGCAGGGGGGGACCGGAACCGGAAACGGAAACGGGAACGGGAATGGAAACGCCGATGTCCCGCCACTCACGGAGTTCCGGGGGTCCGGGACCATCGTCGAGGGTCGTCCCGCCCCGGGAGGCACCTCGATTTCGGACCTTCCGGACCTGTCGGGATCGTTCAACCTGTACATCGGTGGCGGCGAGGGTGGCATCTACTCGACGTTTATCGACGAACTGGAGGAAATTTATCCCGATTTCGAGGTCTTCTCCAGTTTCGCCTCGTCGTCGTCGTTGGCCCAGACGATCGTCACCGAGGTCGACGCCGGCGCTCCACAGGCCGACCTGTTCTGGTCGATCGACGCGAGTTCGCTCGCTTTCGTCGCCGAGAACGGCGCCTACGAGTCGCTTTCGTCCGATACGATCTCGGACGTTCCCGAGTCGTTCCGGGGCGCCGACGGCGCCTGGACCGGTGTTGCCGGGCGCGCCCGGAGCGTTCCCTACAACACGGACCAGCTGAGCGAGGATGACATCCCCGACAAGGTGGCGGACTTCCCGGACACGAGCGCGCTCCAGGGGACGATGGGCTGGGCGCCGACCTACGGCGCGTTCAAGTCGTTCGTGACGGCGATGCGGCTGGAACGCGGGGCGGACGCCACCCGGACGTGGCTCGAATCGATGGACAACAACGGCACCGAGGAGTTCGGAAACGAGTTTCTCGTCTCCAGCCGGGTCGCCGACGGCGAACTCGATGCCGGGTTCGCGAACCACTACTACGCCATGCGCGTCAAGAACCAGCGCCCGGACGCCCCCATCGACCTCGCGTTCACCCAGGGTGACGCCGGGGCGCTGGTCGACGTTGCCGGGGCACTCAAGATCCAGGGCACCAGCAAGGGCGACCTCGTCGAGAACTTCGTTCGACACCTGCTGTCGGCGGAGGCCCAGGAGTACTTCGCGACTGTCAGCTTTGCGTATCCGATGATTCCGGAGGTCCAGCCCGTGGGTGGTCTCCCGACGATCGACGAACTCTCCCCGCCCGACATCGATCTCGCGGAGCTTGCGAACCTCGAACCGACGCTGGAGCTGATGCAGGACGCCGGGGTACTCGGGTAACGCCCGGGTTTCGAGATGCGTCTCCGGTCCCGAGACGGCCGCTGGGTGATCGACGACGACGCCAGAAGCGTCGGCCTGACGCTGCTCGCAGCCGCGATCGGAGCGCTCCTCGTCCTGCCGGTCGCCTGGTTCGTCGTCGACGCCGTCACCTTCGGCGAGGACGCGCTCGAACTGCTCACCGCCGACAGCACGCTGCGGGTCCTGCTGACGAGCGTCGAACTCGTCGCCGTCGTCACCACCGGGAGCGTCCTCATCGGCGTTCCGCTTGCCGTTCTCACGGCCCAGACGGACCTGCCGTTCTCGCGATTTTTCACCGTCGTCTCGGCGCTACCTCTCGCGATCCCGAGCTATCTGGGAGCCTTCGCCGCTCTCTCTGCGACAGGTCCCCGAGGGGCGCTTACCGAGGCGCTCGCTCCCCTGGGCGTTCCCGTCCCCGAAATCACGGGCTTTGCCGGCGCCGCGATCGTGCTCACGCTGTACACGTATCCGTACGTCTTTCTCACGACGCGTGCCTCGCTTCTGTCGCTCGATAGCTCCCTCGTCGCCGCCGCACGTACCCTGGACTGTGGCCGATGGGAGGCGTTCCGCCGCGTGACCCTGCCCCAGATCGTCCCCGGGATCGCGGCCGGCGCTCTGCTGGTCGCCCTGTACACGCTCTCGGACTTCGGAACGCCTAATTTCATGGGCGTCGGCGTGTTCACCCAGGTCATCTGGGCGAGATACGACGGGATACTCCAGAGCGACGTCGCCCTGCTGTCCCTGCAGTTGCTCGCGGTCACGGTCGTCATCCTGGCGGTCGAGTCACGGATCGGCGCTGACGACGCCGGCGCGTACGCGAGTCGAGGGAACCGCGGCGGCGTCACTGCGGAACTGGGCGTGTGGCGCTACCCTGCGATGGTCCTGCCCGCGGCCATCGCTGCCATCGCCGTCCTGACACCGATCGTCGTCTTCGGACTGTTGTGGCTAGAGGGCGGCGGGGTGGGTTACGACACCGCGGTGCCGCAGTTCACCTGGTCCTACGGCGTCAACTCGACGTACGTCGCCCTGCTTGCGGCCGTCGCCGGCGTCGTCGTCGCCGTTCCGGTCGCCGTCCAGTCCGCCAGCAGCGACTCACGGGTGGCCGCGCTGGCCGACCGGGCCTCGTATATCGGGTACGCCGTTCCTGGAATCGTGCTCGGGATCGCACTCCTGGGTTCGAGTCTGGAACTCGCTCCCGCGGTGTACAAAACGATCCCACTTTTGGTGTTCGCCTACGTCGTCCGTTTCGTCCCGCAGGCGGTCGGGTCGATCCGCGCCTCGACGATGCAGGTCGACCGCCGGCTGACGGATGCGGCACGCACGCTCGGACGGTCGCCGCTGTCCACGTTCAGGCACGTGACCCTCCCCCTCATCGCACCCGGAATCGCCTCCGGGGCCGCCCTGATCTTTCTCACGACGGTGAAAGAGCTCCCGGCGACGCTCCTGCTTCGTCCGTTAGGTTTTGATACCCTCGTCACGTACATCTGGCGCGTACGTGAGACTGGGGCCTACGGGCAAGCGGCGGTCCCAGCCCTGGCACTCGTCGTCGTTTCGGCGCTGTCGATGGCAGTAATACTGCGAACGGAGAACACATGACGATCGAACCACCACAAACGGGAGAACGAACCGAGGGGACGCGTCACGAGCCGGAACCATCTACGCACCGTCCGGTGCTCCAACTCGGTGGCGTGACCCGGACGTTCGGCTCGGAGACCGCCGTCGACTCGCTCTCGCTCGCGGTGTATGAGGGCGAAATCCTCACGCTACTCGGTCCCTCTGGATGCGGGAAGACCACCACGCTGCGCCTGCTCGCGGGACTCACCCGCCCCGACGCCGGCACGATCAGCGTCGCCGGCGAGGTGGTGGCCGGCGACGGCCGGTTCGTCCCGCCCGAGGAACGCGACATCGGCCTCGTCTTCCAGGAGTTCGCGCTGTTTCCCCACCTCTCTGTCGCGGAGAACATCGCCTTCGGCATCGACGACTGGCCTGCCGAGGAGCGGGAGACTCGCGTCGACGAACTGCTCGACCTCGTCTCCCTGTCGGGCTACGGCGACCACGCTCCGGACGACCTCTCCGGCGGGCAACGCCAGCGTGTCGCGCTGGCGCGCTCCCTGGCTCCCGAGCCGGACGTCATCCTCCTTGATGAGCCGTTCTCGAACCTCGACGTCGCTCTTCGCAAGGAGATGCGCGAGGAGGTCCGGAACATCCTCAAGACGACCGGCGTCACCGCCGTGTCGGTTACCCACGACCAGGAGGAAGCCCTGTCTATCAGCGACCGCGTTGCCGTGATCCACGACGGACACGTCGAGCAGGTCGGCCGGCCGGAGACAGTGTTCGAGCACCCCGAGTCACGCTTCGTCGCGGAGTTTCTGGGTCAGGCGGGGTTTCTCTCGGGCGAACTCCAGGAGGGCCTCATCGAAACCGGCGTCGACACCCTGCACGCAGGGATGCTCGAGGGTCTCTCGAAGGAGTACGACGGCGCCGCCGTCGACGTGCTGGTCCGCCCGGACGACCTGGCGGCCACGCCGGCCGGGGAGGAAAGCACCGACAGGGCGTGGACCGACGGTGAGGGCGGGCAGTGGACCGACGATGGTGAACCCGGGGACGGCCGCATCCTCACCAGAGAGTACACCGGCCCCTCCTTCGTCTACGGTATCGAACTCGATTCGGGGGAACTCGTCCACTGCCAGCACAACCACGCCGCGGAGTTCGACATCGGCCAGCGAGTCGCCGTCGACCTGACCGCCGACCACACGCTAGCGTGGTTCCCGGCGGAGTGACATGCGCCGCCGCCAGGCGCTCGTCGCTGCCGCCGGGACTGCCCTTCTGGGCGCTCTTGCCGTCTGGCTCGTCTCGACACGCGTGTTTCCCTACTACTCGCTCAACCACGACGAGGCGGTGTACCTCCAGCAGGCCGCCCTGTTGCTGGAAGGACAGTTCGCCCTGTACCCGCCCGTCGAAGACGCGTTTCGCCCGTGGTTCTTCATCGAGGCCGGCGACCGGCTCTACCCCAAGTACGCCCCGGTTCCGGCGGCGACGTTCGCCGTCGGCGTCTTCCTCGGCGCGCCTAAACTCGCCCTCGCCGGGATCGGGGCCGGAATTCTCGGGCTGACCTACGGCGTCGCGAGCGAGGCCTTCGATCGGACGACAGGACTCCTGGCAGCGGCGTTCGTCCTCGCCTCGCCGCTCTTTCTTGTCAACACCGCGCTCTTTTTGCCCTACGCCCCGACCGCCCTGCTGAACCTCGCGTTCGCCTTTGCCTACCTCCGCTCGGACCGCCTCGGGAGCGGCCGTTGGGCTGCCGTCGCGGGAGGTGCGGTCGGCCTCGCCTTCTTCTCGCGGCCCTACACAGCGGTCCTGTTCGCGACGCCCTTCATCGCCCACGCCTGCTGGACGCTGTGGCGTGACCGCAGGGAAATCACGCTCGCTCGCCGGGTGACGACAGCCGTCTTCGGTCTCGTTGGCGTCGTCGCCACCCTCGCGTACAACGCCGCGGTCACCGGCTCGCCGACCCGGTTTCCCTACGAGGCGTTCGCACCGCTCGATGGCCTCGGGTTCGGCACCCGGCGGCTGCTGGGTTACGAGGCCCAGTACACGCCGGAAGTCGCCGTCCGCGCGAACGCGCAGGTCGTGAGCGTGTTCTTCGCCGACTGGTTCGCGGGCGGCGTCCTCGGGACCGCTCTCGCTGCGGTCGGCATCGCAGTCGTCGTCCGTCGGGGAATCACGGCCCGCCAGGCGGCCCTCGGCGGCGTCTTTCTCTCCGTGATCGTCGGCAACGTCTACTTCTGGGGCAACTACAACATCCTCGGGCAACTGTCGGACGTCGAGGACGGGATGATCGCGGCGATCGGTCCCCACTACCACTACGACCTCCTGCTCCCGACGGCGGCGTTCGCGGCCCGTGGATCGGTCGCACTCGCCCGCGGGCTCCACTCCAACGTCCGCGATCGACTCGCCGACGTCATCGATCCCCGAATTGCCCGTGTCGGCGTTGCCGTGATCCTCCTCGTCGGCGCGGCCGGGATCGGAGTCGGGTCGGCCACGCTCCTCGCGGAGCCGATCGACGACAACACCGACCGCACCGAGGTGTATGAGCGCGCGTACGAACCTTTCGAGGACGGCCCGCCAGCGAACGCCGTCGTCTTTCTCCCCGGGCCGTACGGCGACTGGCTCAACCACCCTTTCCAGCCGCTCCGTAACGACCCGGGGTACGACGGCGAGGCCGTCTACGCGCTCGACACCCGGCCGTTCGCCGTCGCGGAGGCCTTCCCGGACCGGCGGCTGTATCGCTACGCCTATCGGGGGATCTGGGCGCCTGCCGTCGGATCGCCCGAGGCAGCACGGCTGACGCGAGTCAGGGACGTCCGTGGCGAGCGGGTGATCCTGAACGCGACCCTCGGGGTACCCGACGGCGCCGAGAGCGTGACGATCCGGATCGAAAGCGGTGGCGACAGCGCGACCTACGTCGCGGCGAACGCCTCCGGCGCGCTGGAACTGCGGGCCACCCTGTCGCCAGAGTCGGGTCGGCTCTCCGGTGACCTCCGGCCTGTCGGGAACGCGACGATCGATCCCGCCGGCGAGGAGGTCCGGATCACCGCCCTGGTCGATTACGGCGCCGGCAACGCCTTCGACTACCGGCTGAACCTGCCGATCCGGACCGAGTCAGATGCGATCCGGGCGCTCTCTCCCAGGATCGAGCGCTGTGTCAACGTCCGACTCTGTGACGGAGAAGCAGCGTACGTCCCGGACGTCGCGCCCGACGGCGTCTTCGTCCGCGCGAACCTCTCCGCGGGCGAGGCGTGATACTGATTACTCTCGGTTAGAACTACTGTGGACTGCTCGCGTCCCGATCATTTCCCCGGGTGGAGTCGTCTCTCCCGCGACGGAACGCCTCTCCGAGTCCGACTCTCAGGATCGACGTCGCGATTGCCGCGCCGCCGGCGAGGGGATCGAGCGTCGTTTCGCCGAGGCGATCGTCGTAGTCGATCGGCGTCTCGACGACGTCGTAACCGCGAGCGATCGGGCGCATGAGCAGTTCCGCCGACAGACCGGTGTTTTCGGTCCATTCGATCGCCTCGATTACCTCGCGGCGGTAAGCCCGCATCCCCGTCGTCGTGTCCCGGACTCGCCGGGCGAGCAGGACGCTCGCCAGCAGGGCGAAGGCGTGGTTTCCAAAGCGGTTGAACGCCGGCATCGCGCTCGCCCCATCCGAGAGGCGATCCCCGGAGACGACGTCCGCGCCCGCGTTGATGTGATCCAGAAACGCCGGCAGGCGCTCCATGGGGTAGGTGTCGTCACAGTCCGTCGTCACGACGACCGGGCGGGAGGCTTCCCGGAGGGCGCGCTCGACCGCGACGCCGTATCCCCGGGGTTCCTGTTCGATCACCCGTGCGCCGTGCTCGCGCGCGATTTCGGGCGTCCGATCCGAGGACCCGTCGACACAGACGACGTCGGCTTTCCCGTCGGCTACGCGTTCGATATCGGAGAGGACCGTCCCGATCGCCGCTTCCTCGTTGTACGTCCCCATGACGACGCTGACGTCCGCGAACGTGTACGTTTCTTGCCCGCCGGTCGTCTCTTTCGCGTTGGTTTCCGTGGTCGTGCCTGCGCCGCGTGCGCTCATTACCGATAGCTTGGACGCCATCTATTTTAGGCTTACCAAAAACAGCGCCATGTCAGCATCTTTCGAGGCGGAGCCTCCGGACTCAAGGAGCGAAGTAGGGCGGAGTCGGTTACGGCGCCATGCCACCGTTAACGTCGATCACCTCGCCCGTGATGTAGGAGGCCTCGATACTGGCGACGAAGGCCACGGTCGTTGCGATCTCCTCGACCTCGGCGAACCGGTCGAGGGGTACGTCCTCGCGGATGCTGTCCTTGATGTCCTCGCGGATCGATTCGACCATTTCCGTCCGGGTGTAGCCCGGTGCGACGCAGTTGGCCGTCGTCCCGTGGGGTGCGAGTTCCTTCGCGAGCGACCGGGTGAAGCCAAAGAGCCCGCTTTTCGCGGCGGCGTAGTTGGCCTGCCCGTAGTTGCCCTGCTGGCCGATGACGCTGGAGATGTTGATCAGTCGTCCCTCCTCGGCGGCCGTCAGGTCCTCGAAGAACGCCTTCGTCGTCGTGAACGCGCCCGTGAGGTTCACGTCGATCACGGCCTCCCAGTCCTCGCGATCCATCTCGTCGAACCGGGTGTCGCGGTTGATGCCGGCGTTGTTCACGAGCACGTCCACCGGCCCGAGTTCGTCGTGGACGCGGTCGGCCATCGCCTCGACGGCCGCCGAATCGGAGACGTCCGCCTGGACGGTGATCGCCTCCCCGCCCGCCGCCTCGATCGCGTCGACGGTCTCGGCTGCCCTCTCCTCGGAGGAGTGGAAGTTCACCGCGACGCTCGCGCCCTCCGCGCCGAGTTCCTCCGCGATCGCGCGGCCGATACCCCGCGACGCTCCCGTTACGACGCAGGTCCTGTCATCCATAGTCATGTCTCCCCGATGTCGGTCCCCCCCACCATGCATTCGGCGCCGTGCTCGGTGTGACGGTGTCGCTTATGTGTCATGGCATCATCTACAGCGCCAACTGTCTTTGAATTTATGGCCGTACGTCGGAATCCCGACCGGCTTTGGATTTAGCGGGCTGTAAGAGAAGCCCCCACCCTCATAATGTCTGTTGTAGCTGTTTACCGGTGATCGCCACCCCCGGTGGCGGCGAGCACCGGTAAGAGACTACAACAGACATTATCAAGGAGCGAACCGAAGGTGAGCGAGTAGGGTGGGGATGAATCGCTCGACACGC
>JBDGQL010000217.1:0-17547 GCA_042219105.1 Karumarchaeum halophilus (SeqCode)
GATATTCGCCGGGTACGGTGGAGGCTAATTCTATCAACAGTTCTGTCGACCCGTGTAGGGATCCCCGGGAGCGACCGACCAACTGTGTTTCAAGCGAGAACTCGCCCCGCCACGCACGGTCGTTCGGGATCCGGGTCGTGTGACGTAACCTGGTGACGTTGAACTCCGTATCATCTTTTTTCCGTTGAGGGCAACGTGTTCATTATGACGGACACCACCCCCGATGTCGAGTACGAAGTCGTCGTAGTCGGCGGCGGGCCCGCAGGCCTGACGGCCGCGCTGTACAGCACGCGTCTCGGCCACCGGACAGCGCTCGTAGACCGTGGCGGGGGCCGGGCGGCGATGATGCAGGACGTTCACAACCTGATCGGCGTGCCCGAGAAGAACAGCGGCAACGAGTTCCTGTCCATCGGGAAAGACCAGCTAACGGAGTACGGCTGTGATATCCACCGGGACATGATCGCGTCCTGCAGTCACGAGGACGACATCGTCCATCTAAACGGTAACGCGGGGACCTACCGGACGGAGTACGTCGTTCTCGCCACCGGGTTCAACGACGTGCGCCCGGACCCGCCGCTCCCGCGGACCGGATCGGGACTCCACTACTGTCTGCACTGTGACGCCCACATGTTCGTCGACCAGCCGGTGTACGTGATGGGGCACGGCGAGAGCGCCGCGCACGTCGCAGCGATCATGTTGAACTTCACCGACGAGGTGGACCTGCTCACGCGCGGTGATGACCCCGAGTGGAGCGACGAGACGGACGCGATGCTCGACGGTCACCCCATCGACGTCATCCACGCGGAGGTGACCGGCGTCCAGAACGACGCTGACGGCTGGCTAAAGGCCATGGAGTTCGAGGACGGAAGCGTCCGGGAGTACAAAGGCGGATTCGCGATGTACGGCGCGGAGTACAACAACGGCCTCGCGCGTGAACTGGGCTGTGAACTCAACGACGACGGCACCGTGGCGGTCGAGGACCACGGGGAGACGTCCGTCGATGCGGTGTACGCCGTCGGGGATCTCACACCCGGCCACAACCAGGTGCCGATCGCGCTCGCCGAGGGCGCGAAGGCCGGGATCTCGATCCACTTCACCCTGCGTGACTTCCCCCGGGACCCCGACCTCGTCGAGAAACAGGGTCCGGTTCGATCGGAGGCGGTTCCGGGGATCCCGGACGACCTTCTCGAACAGGCAGTCGAGTTCCATACTTACGACTGACCGCGGTTGCACGTCATTTCGGGATCGACCCCGAGAGATATACGGGTCGACAGAAGTCCTGATAGATATTCGCCGGGTACGGTGGAGGCTAATTCTATCAACAGTTCTGTCGACCCGTATACCACGAGCGACCGCACGCTGCTCACGACCGCGACGACTCCAAGAACGAACACCCCGGCACCGACGGCCGCGACGACCACTGATGCGACGCCACCGAGGGCCAGCGCGATCCCGATCACCCGGAGATAGCTTCCCGCGAGAAAGACGAACGCACCGCGGTACGGCCAGCCGAGCAGGGTGTACCCGCCGAGTTCGAGGGTCTTCATCGTTCGATTCTCCTGACGTTCGTCTCGCGATTATACGCCGTAGCGCTGCGCGTCCGGAGTCATTCCTGGGTGCGTTCCATCGCGTAGGAGAGCCGGTGGGGGACCAGGCTGAGGACGCGGATGATGGCGGCCAGGGCGATGAAGATGCCGACGAGGATGTGCCCGACGCCGCCGAGTTTCAGCCACAGGAGCGTCGAGGGCCACTTGTGGATCTCCGCGAGTTCGGAGTTGACGGCGGCACCGCGCTCCCCGCCGGTCCCCCCGGCAAGACTCGTACCGGGGAAATCACTGAAGAAGCTGTCCAAAAGCGGGTGAAACTGCGTCAACTCGAAGACGATCGCCGCCCCGATCAACAGGTATCCCACCGCCGCGAACACCGCCCCGACCAGCAGCATCTTCTTGATACTCCCCATCCGCTCTTCGATCTCCGAGGGGGAGAGTCGGTCCATCCCGGTACCACCTGAGTCTGTCGACATGGTTCGTTCAACCGTACATCTATCAACCGTATAACTGTTAGTTGGCGGTGATGTAATCCGGTCACGAACCGGTAACCGTGGTTGGCCGGGCCGTCGACGACAACGAACGCGATAACTCATCGTAACCCTCTTACGTAATTGTTCAAACACACACAAGTCAACCGGGACCTGACACCCGGTCATGGGTACCTCGGACCGGAAGCGCCGGGTGCTCCGAACGCTCGTCGACCTGATCGACGAGACTGGAGAATCGGTAACTGTGTCGCGGGTCGCCGAGTCCGTGGAGTACGATCCGGCGGCAGTCCGGGCTGCCCTCAGTTCGCTTCGCTCATACGAGTTCGTGAAGGCTACCGACGATGGCCGATACGAGCCAACCATCACCGGAAGAGAGTTTATTGCACTCGATATCGAGGAGGAGTCCTTCATAGTGGTCGACACGCCCGATGACCCCTCCCGGTCGTAGCTGTCCGGGAAAAATAGTTTCGACTGGATATAACCGACCTGCGTGTTAATTCATTCGTGTCTGGGTGTATATACGCCCGGACGTGATTTGTGTAAGCCGCGCCGTCACAAACCCGAGAGATCACGAGCCGAACGTATTGGTCTGGTGTCGTGGCACGTAACGGAGTCACGTCCGGGTGTACAATTCGACACCCCCAGGCGAACATCTTCATCGGGTCACAGTCGACAGTATCAGGAGGGAGGCGAACCGACATCGGCGTGTGATCGCAGTCCTTTCCGACACCCATCGTCAGGATGGCCACGGACTCGCCGGGCGGGCACGAGAGGCGGTCCAGGAAGCCGGGGTGCTCCTCCACGCGGGCGATTTCACGACGCCAGCCACCTTCGAGGCGCTCCGGGAAGTCGCAGGTCGTATCGAGGCGGTGTGGGGGAACCGCGACGCCGCCGCGCTACGCGACCGGTTGCCCGCGAAACGCACCGTCGAGCACGAGGGCGTCAGGATCACGCTCGTTCACGGCCACGAGCACGACGAGACGGCGCTCTCTCTGCTCGGGCGGGCGGAGGAAGCAGACGTCGTGGTGTTCGGCCACAGCCATCGGCCGGTTATCGTCGAGGCCGGGGAAGTGGTGCTCCTCAATCCGGGGAGCCATGCCGATCCCAGGGGCAACCCCGCGTCTCACGCCGAACTGGCTTCGGCGGACGGAGGCGTCGTCGCGCGTCTGCTCACGAGTGACGGGGCGGAAATCGATGCGACGCGAGTAGCGTAACCCTAATCCGGGGCCGAATCGGGGCAGGAATCGGGAAAAACGGAGGGCTGCCCCCCTCAGGGGGAAGATGGGGAAATGATGCGGGGCCCAGGGGGCAGCACGGACGGGTCGTGGTGGGGGATGGGGGAAGCGGCCTTGACGGCCGCATTTGCTAGTACGGAAGGATGGTACAAAGCCGTGACGTAGGCTCAAACTCACGTTTTACCTACGGAGGCGGAGAAGCAGAAAGCCGACGACCAGCACGCTCAGCCCGCCGATAAAAAAGAGGGTTCCGGGGGCAGCCGGATCGATCGGAGCGCCGCCGGCCGCCGGCGTCTGGGTCGCGGCGTCCATGGCTCCGACCCCTGCGTCTCCTTCGGCGCCGGGGTCGCCGGTCGGGGGATCGGTTCCGAAAACGCCGTAGCCGGCGGCGGCGTTGATGGCGGCGCTGACCACGCCCACCAGGCCGACGCCGGCGAGGAGACGGGCGAGTGCGGCGCGGATGCCTCCCGTCTCGTCGTCGCCAGCGACCACCACGAGTGGTTCGTCCGCCGGCGCGTACACGCTCATTTCGCGGCCCTTCTCGGAGTAGACGGTGTCAGCGACCTCGATTGCACCCGCGTCCTCTAGCTTTTCGAGGTGGTACTGGGCGTTCTGTATCGACGTGTCGATCCGGTCGGCGAGTTCGGAGGGCGTCGCCGGGGAGTCGTGTAGCGACGAGAGAAGTCGGCGTGCCGTCTCTGAGGACATCGCGGCCAGCAGGTCGTCGGCGTCCTCGCTGTCCAGCCCGATGACGCGAGGGTCGGACTCGACGCTCGACGATCCCTCCAAACGCGAAGGCAGGAGACGAGCCATGGTGGTCATTTTTGAGTTCTCCGGTAAGTGTGTTCCCATCCGGGCGTCATATACGGGTCGACAGAAGTCCTGATAGATATTCGCCGGGTACGGTGGAGGCTAATTCTATCAACAGTTCTGTCGACCCGTATACTGTCGGCTGTGACTCGATGGAGATATTCGACACCCCGGGGTGGCGAATTCCTCCACGAACTTACAGCCGACAGTATCAGTCGTACATCAACCGGGCGATCAATCCGGTGAAAATTCCAGCCAGGAACAGCCCGATCGACACGCCCTGGGTCAGGGGGATCGACAGCAATCCGCCCACGAGCGTGATGATCCAGATCCGCACCGAAAGGGAGAGAGCGGCGAACCAGTCGTAGGCGTCGTCGGCGCGATCCTGAAGGTTCACACTCTACTCGAAAGGCGGGTGAGTCCCTAAAGCTGTCGACGGCGGGGCCACTACACCCGGACGTGATTTGCGTAAGCCCTGTCGTCACGGTGGTGACCGAAAGAACGAATCGCTGCGCGATTAGTCCGCGTGGCCGCGTTCGTGGGGATTCGTCTCGGTGCCGTACTGCTCGGCGTGGTCGGTGTAATCGATGAACCGTGGCGCGTCGGGATCGAACGGGCGTTCGAGCGTCTCAAAGGCCTTCTTTTTGTCCCAGCTCTGGAGGCCGCCGACGGCACCCCGGTTCTCGAGGTCGTGGTAGTCGAGATCCGGCTCGGTCAGTTCCCAGGCCTTCAGGCCCGTCTGGGTGCGAACGATCACCGAGGAGTACGCATCCGAGGAGCCCACCGAACCGACGGTGAGGTCCGCACAGTACCCCGTGAAGTCCGCACACTCATCACACCCTTTCAGCGCGGCGACGTGGAAGTTCTCGATGTCCTCGTCCAGAATCAGCTCGTAGTCGTGATCGAACACCTTCATCTTCCCGTCGATGACGTCGAGCTTGCCGATGTCCTCCGGCGGGATATCGCGTTTCTCCTCGAGTTGCTCGCCCAGCAACTTCTCGTAGTTGAAATTCTTTGTGCACATCAGGGCGATAGTGTACTCGATGGCGCGCACACCCTCCTCGTGGGCAGCGTAGTCCCAGTCGAAGTCCTGGATGGCGCGGATTCCCTCGATCTCACAGGGGGTACCAACGAGAGCCAGCGAGACGTCCTCCCAGTCTTTCTCGACTTTGTCCTCCCACTGCTTGAGGTCGAGGTTGCCAAGCGCCATGGTCTGGTTGTACCACGACCCGGCGTTCGCGATTAGTTCTTCGGGCGTGGTCGCGAGATACGACTCGGCCTTCCAGGGTTCGTCCTCGCTTTCGGTCGCCACGAGGGCGCCGTCTATCTCGCCGGCCTCCAGCAGGTGGATCAACACGGAGGTGACGAGGCCGCCGTCCTGGGCGTTCTCCCGCCAGTCCTCCTCGACGCGGGCGGAAAACTCCGTGATCGGGTCGCCGGCGCCGGAGACGTTGTCGTCGCCGCCGGTGATCTTCCACTGGCGCTCGTAGCGCAACCCGCCGCGGGGACAGAAGTCCCAGCACAGCGAACAGCCGGTGCACATCTTCACCAGCCTCGGGAGGTCGTCCTCGCCGATGCCGATGGAGTCGGAGGGACAGGCGGCGACGCAGGTGCCACACTGGATACACCGGTCGTCCTCGATGACGGCCTCGTCGAGTTCCATGAACCAGGTCTTGTCGTCGGGCGTGTCGATGTCGTTCATCTTCGACCGGATCTCGTAGGACGGCGTGTCCAGTTCGAGGTCCTCCTCGCCGGGCTTCTGGACGCGCATGTCCGCCGGCGTCTCGTAGAGGTCCTGGCTGACGTCCGTGGCGGGTTCGGTGAACTCCAGGTCGCGCAGTTCGCCGTCCTCGGTGACGTTCGTGGGCGCGGAGCCACCGTCCGCGACGTGCTGATCTGGCGGGGCTCCGCCGTCGTGGTCGTCACCGCAGCCACAGCCGCCGTGGTCGTGCCCGGCGTCGCGACCGCCGCCCGACCCGTCGTCGTAGGCATACTCCGTGTCCTCGGGGCCGACCTGGTCGGCCGGGATCGTGCCCGACTCCGTGGCCGGGCGGTCGATCCCGACGCCATCCGCATTCGGGACGCTCTCCGCGTCGTCTTCGGGGACGTCGGGAACGCCGGGCTGGAACGCCTCGGCGTCGTCGTGGTCCAGGTTCCCAGACCCGTCAGTCACCATGAGCCACCCCCCGTGAAACCGGGGCGTCGGCTCCCTGCATGATCGAGCGCAGCTGGCCGTTGTCGATCTCGCGGCACCACTCGTAGAACCGCTCGCCCTCCTCGCGCTCCTCGGAGTAGGCTGCAAACAGCTCCTCGAGGGCGGGAACGACCGCGCCAGCCGGCACCGCGGTCTCGACCCAGTCGATGAACTCGTTGTCCGCACCCAGCGAGCCACCCAGCCCGAAGTCCATGCCCTCGACGATGTCGACGGCTTCGCCGTCGGCCGGAGTCGTCTCCGGCGACTCGCTGTCGTCGCCCTCGTCGTTGGTGGCGTTCTCGGGATCGTCGACCTGCACCGTCTCGCCCCGGAAGCCGATGTCGGCGATCTGTGGCTGGGCACAGGAGGCCGAACAGCCCGACATGTGCATGCGGACCACGTCCAGATCGTCGGGCGTGTCGATCGTCCGGTCGAGCGCCTTGGCCCACCGGCGGACGCGCTTTTTCGTCTCGATGATGCCGTAGTTGCAGAACTCCGATCCCGTACAGCCGACCGCGCCCCGGGAGAAGGCTCCCGGATCGGGCTGGTATTTGCGGGCAAAGGGCTCCTCGAGGAGGTCGTCCACGTTCTCCGCCGGGACGTGGCTGATGAGGAAGTTCTGGTCGGTCGCGAGTCGGACCGAGGCGTCGTCGGTGCCGTACTCCTTCGCAGCGCGGGCGGCCTCCGCGAACTCCTCGCCGCCCATCCGGCCGGCGATGACGTTGAACCCGGCGTACCGGAGGCCGTCCTGTTTCTGGTCGTGGACGCCGACGTGGTCGCCCCGATAGCCTTCGGTGAGGTCCTCGCCCCTGGTGGGGAGGTCGACCTCACACCGGGTCCGGACTGCCTCCTCGAATTTTTTCGTAC
Source organism: Karumarchaeum halophilus (SeqCode) (assembly GCA_042219105.1). GTDB lineage: Archaea > Halobacteriota > Halobacteria > Halobacteriales > Hikarchaeaceae > CAYSJP01. Next base: position 7,145 of record JBDGQL010000217.1, read on the forward strand.
CCATCTGCTCGACGAGGTAGCGCATCCGGCAGACGCCGCGGTTGTTGCGGTCGCCAAGTTCCTTGAACACCTGGGCCACGGCGCGGCAGAACTCCACGGTGTCCTCGGGCGGGACGAACACGTCGAGGTCAGTTGCCATCCGGGGACCATCGGAGAGGCCGCCGCCGACCCGGGCGTGAAAGCCGTAGTGGAGGTCGCCCGCTATCTCCCGTTTTGCCGGCGTCAGCCCCACGTCGTTGATCTGTGACTGCGCGCAGTCCTCCACACAGCCCGTGATCGTCATCTTGTACTTCCGGGGGAGGTTGGCGTACTCGCGGTTCTCGGTGAAGAAGTCCGAAACCGCCTCGATCACGGGCTGGGCGTCGAAACACTCGTGATCGGAGAGGCCCGCCGCGGGACACCCCAGAACGTTCCTGGCGGAATCCCCACAGCCCTGGATCGTCGTCAGGCCGACCGCGTCGTACTTGGCCCAGATGTCGGGGACGTCCTCGACCCTGATCCAGTGCATCTGGACGTCCTGGCGCGTGGTGATGTCGAGGTAGGCGTCGCCCCACACGTCGTTCTGTTCCTCGCCGCCGTGCTCCTCGGGGGCGGTGGCGTACTCCGCCGCAACCTCGCCGATCACTTCCGCCTGCTCGGGGGTGAGTTTCCCGCCCGGCACTTTCGTCCGCATCATGAAGTAGCCGCGCTGGACGCCATGTGAGTACAGTCCGGCCCACTTCAGACGCTCCCACTCGCCGTCACCGGCGCGTTCCTCGATCTCGTCGAAGGAGAGACCACCCTCGGCGTACTGCTTGACGTCCTCCACCACGTCCAGGGGGTGTTTCTCCTGTTTCCATTGTTCGACCGTATTCATTATGACTCGTTGGCTGGCCGTTCAACCCGGCCACGCATTTACCCCCGCGTTGCGGAGAAAACTGACGCACATGGGCGGATCGGGACTGTGTTGCCGGTACCTGCGAGCGCGACTGGCGAAGCGGCGCCCCACTAATAAGCGGACGCCGGATTCGGACAGGCTGTGTCGTTGATTCCGGCAACGCTTGCTCGAAGGGGCTAGTGACGGACAACTTCGCCCGATGGGGGAGTGTAAAAGGAGTAGAGGAAGAAGGAGCGTCCGATGACACGATACGTCGACGGACCAAGACGATGGAAGCTGGAGCCTGTATCACGGACGGACACGGATGACACCTGAGATCGTAATGAGCCGCGAGGACCCCGGAGAGACGGAGTCGGTGGACGATCAATCCGAAGAGACGGAGTCGAAGAACCACCACCTGGCAGGTGTCGAAGACGGCGCCGGGTGTACCGAGATCTGGGAGCACCTCTCGCGGGGACGCAGAGCCGAGGAGGAGACGCGAAACGCCGAAACCAATGACGACTGACGTCGCCGATCGTGGAACGGTGTATCTCGTCGGGGCGGGTCCCGGCGATCCCGACCTCCTCACGGTGAAGGCACGCCGGTTGATCGACCGCGCCGACGTGCTCCTGTATGACTCGCTCGCCCCTCCGGAGATCGTCGCGTCCGCGCCGGGATCGACGGAAACGATCGACGTGGGAAAAAAACCCGGACCCGACGGCGAGCGCACGACGCAGGCCGAGATCAACCGGCTCATGGTGGATCGTGCCTGTGCCGGGAACGCGGTCGTCCGGCTGAAGGGAGGCGACCCCAACGTGTTCGGCCGGGGTGGCGAGGAGACCCAGCACCTGGCCGACCGGGAGATTCCCTTCGAGGTCGTGCCCGGCGTGTCGAGCGTCCTCGCGACCGGGCTGGCGGGCATCCCGCTGACCCACCGCGAGCACGCCTCCTCGCTCACCGTGGTGACGGGTCACGAGGATCCGGAGAAGGCCGAGAGCGCGCTCGACTGGTCTGCGCTCGCCGACACCGTCACGGCGGGCGGGACGCTCGTCGTCCTGATGGGCGTGCGCCGGCTGCCGGACTACACCGCGGCGCTCCGGGAACGTGGCGTCGACCTCAAGACACCGGTCGCGATGATCCAGAAGGCGACCTGGGAAGACGAACGGACGACCACGGGATCCCTGGAAACGATCGTCGACGCCCGCGACGAGGCCGGGATCGAACCCCCGGCGATCACGGTGATCGGCGACGTCGTCTCCGTCCGCGAGGAGGTCGCGACGTGGCTCCGGCGGGCCGACGCCTCCGGAGGGTCTTTCGAGTCCGGGGCAATTCCGGTTCCGGGACTCGCGAACGGTGCCGCCGGGGGTGACTGAATCGTGGCTACCGGTAAATGGCCCCTCGATCGGCTCATGACAGCGGTCGTCGGCTCCGGGCCCAAGTCCGCTGCCGACATGGACGCCGATCAGGCCCGGGAAGCGATGGAACGCATCTTCGATGGCGACCCCGACCCGACGACGCTGGGGGCGTTTCTCCTGGCAAACCGCTGGAAGCGCAACACGCCCGAGGAACTCGCCGCCTTCGCCGATGTCGTCATCGAACGCTCCGTCGACCGAGCGAAGCCGGACGTCGATCCCGTCGACTGTGGCGCGAACTACGACGGCAAGACGGATAGCGCCCTGCTCGGGGTCGCCGCCGGAATCGTCGCCGCGGGTGCGGGGACGCCCGTGGTCGCCCACTCGGGAGACCGGGTCCCCACCCACGAGGCGACGGCCTACAGGCACGTCCTCGACGAGCTCGGCGTCGTTACCGACCTCAACCCCGGCGAAAGCGCGGATATGGTCGATGAAACCGGCTTCGGATTTTATTATCAGCCCCGGTTCAACCCTGCGATCGAGGATCTGATCGACCGGCGACGGGCGATGGGCGTGCGGACCTTTCTCAACACGGTCGAGACGCTCGCCAACCCGGCCGGCGCGGACATCCACCTGGGGAGTTTCTACCATCTGCCCTTCGCGAAGAAACTCGCCGACACGATCGAGGAGAGCGACCGGATCGGGTTCGACCGGGCGATCCTGTTTCAGGGCATGGAAGGGTACGACGACATCCGGCCCGGCCACACCCAGGTCGCGGAGTGGACGCGGGGCGAGGAACTCAAAGACTACGGGATACGGACGGGCGAGTACGGGATGGAGATGGTCGAAGAAGACCTCCACGTCGAGAGCGTGGCCGGCGATTCGGCGCGGATCACCGAAGCCGTCTTGTCGGGCGACCGGGAGGGACATTTCGCGGACGCGATCGAACTGAACGGGGCGGTCCGGCTCTACGCGGGTGGAGACGCCGGATCGCTGGATGAGGGCCTGGAAGCCGCCCGGGAGGCAATCGACGACGGGAGCGCGTCGGCGGTTCTGTCGGATTTGCGTTCGTTCTCCGGGTGAGGCTCGTGACCGCCTCGGGGCCGCAAGCGGCCGGTCGGAGACAGGTGCGCGGACGCTAGCTTTCGACCGACCGTGTCGCGTCCTGGCGCTCGTACTTGGTTTCGAACTCCCCGATGAGCTGGCCCATCTTGGCGTACCAGTCGTTGAGCAGCCGCTGCATGTCGTCGGCGATCTTCGATGGGTCCGTGGGCCGGTACACGTGGTAGTACCCGCCCTGGTCGTAGTTGATCTGCTCCTTCTGGATGAAGCCGGCTTGGAGGAGCCGCTGGACGGCCCGGTACGCGGTCGATCGCTCGCGGTCGACGGTCTCGGCGATCTCGTCCACGGTGAGCGGTTCGTTTGCGTCCACGAGCGCCTGGAAACACTCCCTGTCGAGCTGTTTGAGTCCGTGGAAACACTCGAGAAGCCCCTCACACTTCATGTCCTGTCTGAGCTGCTCGGACATCGAATCTGGCATTGTTGTCATGCTGCTGTATGGGATAGCCGGATAAAACACTTGTGTATAATTCACACAATTCTATCCGGCAGTGAATATTCTGATACGTTATCCGGATACACTCGTGTGTTACCGATTACATACACTGCGGTAATATTGTGTAGTCAACCCAAAACCATTATCAGGGACGTAGACGTAAGCGTAGATGCACGAAATAGTATGAGACGCCCACAACCAGATGGAACACTGGTGGTCGGATGATCGAGGGCATACCGGCGCCCACGGTACTGCAGGCAGCGCTGCTCCTCGTGGTCGTGTTCGGTGAAGCGGTCGTCCTCTACGTCGGGTACGGCTACGCCGAGCGGGCCATCGCTCCACGCGTCCTCGGACGGATCGGGAACACCTGACGGATGGAGATACTGGGCCTGAGTGTGGCGGTGCTGGTGTTGTTCGTCAGCTTCGGTTTCATGGTCGGGGTGTTTTTTGGCTTTTTCGGCATGGGAGGATCGTTTCTCGTCACCCCGGCGCTTTTGATCCTCGGCTACCCCGCGACGGTGGCGATCGGATCGAGCATGGCCTTCGTGTTCGGGACCGCCGTCATCGCGACGCTGAAACACCAGGACATCGGGCAGGTAGACTACAAGCTCGGTGCCCTGATGTTCGCCGGGATCGCGCTCGGTGTCGAGGCCGGAAAGACGCTCGTCCTCGTTCTGGACGCGCTCGGACGGGCCGAGGTCGTCGTCGGCGGCGTCTACGTCCTGTTGCTTGCTGGCATCGGAGCGTTGTTCACGCGCAGCGCGCTCGATGGAGACGAGACCGAGGTGGAACGCGACGAGGGGATGACCAGTGGAGACGACGACATCCCCGACATCGCAAAGCGGATCAAATCGTACAGAATCCCGCCCATGGTGACCCTGAAAGACGGCTCGGAGGCGTCGCTGTGGACTATCTCCGGAGTCGGAGGCGGCGTCGGCATCGTCTCGGGCTTTCTGGGCGTCGGCGGCGGGTTCATCCGGATGCCCGCCATCTACTACCTGATCGGCGTTCCGCTGGCTGCGGCGGTGGGCACGAGCCTGTTCGGCGCGCTGATGTCCGGCGCCATCGGAGCGTACACCTACGGCCTCTCGGGCGTGATCGACCTCGGCGTCGTGACCGCCCTGTTGACCGGGTCCGCGCTGGGGGCGCGGATCGGCTCTGCCGCGACCGCATACGTCGACGAGGACGACGTGACAATCTACTTCGGGATCATGCTGTTACTCTCGAGCGTGGCGGTCCTGTTCGGGGAACTTGCGAACTGGCTCGCGATCCCGATCCTTGAGAGCCTGAGTTTCGTCCTGCTGGTCGGGTCGGCCGTGCTCGTGACGCTCGTCATCTTCTATCACGGCATCGCCGCGATCCGCGAGGACTCCACGGTCTCGCCCCCGACGCCGGAGCACGGGGACTGTTAGACAGTATCAGTAGCCGCCACCACCACTACCACCACTACCACAGGGCAGACTCCCACCATACGAAACGTCGCCGACGACGATGACACCACACATCGAACTTTGACCGTGGATCGTACAGTAGTACTCGTAGACTCCTTCGCTGTCGAACGTGTGGGTGACGCTTCCGCCGCCACCTACCGTTTCCTTGAAGTCCCAGGAAGCCGCTCCATCGGAGAACTGTTTGCTGGTTACGTCATGGGTGAAACTATCGTTATTGACCCATTTGACCGTCGTTCCGACATCGATACTGGCCTCCCGTGGGTCGAAAGAGGTATTCACCATACTAACTGTTTCCATCGCCCCGGATCCGGCCGTCGTGTCCGTAGGTGTGGACCCATCCGTCGTGTCGGGTTCGCCGTCGCCGTCGCCGTCCCCGCCACATCCAGCGAGGAAGGGAAGGGTAACTGCCGTCGTCGCCGTGAGGAATATTCGACGTTCCATGGGCTAACGTGGACGTACCGTTTAAAAAATCTTGTCCGAATTTCGTCCCTACTTGGAACGTGCCACGGAATCGGAGGGCCGTCGGTCATCATCAGGCGTTCCGGTCCGGCGGGACCAGAAAGACGTTCCCGCGTGCGTTCGCGACGACATCCTCGGAGACGCTTCCGAGCAGCAGTCGGCGGAGGCGGCTGTGACCGCGGGACCCCAGCAGGGTCGTCGCCGGTTCGTAGGCTGCCTCCGCGGCGAGGATCTCCTCGGCCGGATCCCCATACCGGACGCCGGTTCGCGTCTCGATTCCCCACTCCTCGAGTCGCGTGGCGAGCGCCGAGAGTTTTTCCGCGCTCTCACCGTCTGCCGGGTCCGGATCCTTCGGCGTCCGGACGTGAACAAGCATCGCCTCCCGGGTCGCGCCGCGCAGATACGAGAACGTCTCGAAGGCGCGCTCGGCGTTCTCCGAGAAGTCGGTGGCGTACAGCATCCGCCGGAAGAGATGCTGGCGCAACAGTTCGGGATCGTCTGCCTCGCGTTCGACCCGGTTGACCAGGAGCGGCACGACACTGGTGCGGGCAAGATTGCGGGCCGTCGACCCGATCACGCGGTTCGCCAGCGGACTCTCCCCGCGCGATCCGACGACCGTCAGGCCGGCACCGACCGCCTCCGCGACGCCGTTGATGCGCCGGTGGGCCGTTCCCCGGACGACGTGTGTGTCGACCCCGAATCCTGCATCCTCGATGACCGACTCGTACCGCGTGAGTGCGCGCTTGCGGCGCGTCTCGAAGTCGATCCCCGGCATGCCGCTGTGGACGTTCGAGGGGATCACCGTCACCAGATGCATCTCCTCGACGCCGATCCGCCCGAGACACGCCAGACACGTCTCGTTCTCGATCGCCGCCTCACTGGCCGCCGACAGATCCGTCGCACAGACCGCCTTCATATCCTCACTACGTGTTGGAGGCACAATATTGTTTCGTGCGTCCAATACTGCCTGCGAGCGTACGTTCGACGCGGCACGCGATTGACGACGAAACGATCAGTCCGCCCTGGCCGGCGTCGCGTCGGGACTTGCCGCCCGGCTTCGCCAGTACCCCTGGGCGTAGGCGCCGAGGAACATGCCCGCGAGCGCCCAGAGGATGGCGACGTTGCCGATACCGAGGCTGGCGTAGGCTGCGCCGGGACAGATCCCCGAGAGCCCCCAGCCGACGCCGAAGATCGCGCCGCCGAACAGGACGTTCCGGTCGAACGATTTCAGCCGACGGCCGAAGTTGTCGCCGGTCAGGGGTGCGCGATCGAGAACGCACGGGGCGAGAAAGAACACCAGACCCGCGACGGCGGCGCCGCCGAACATCACGAACACCAGCCCGAAGTCCTCGAACTGCAGGAAATCGAGCACGACTTCCGGGCGGGCCATGTGGCTGTAGGCGAGTCCGAAGCCGAAGATCAGGCCGCCGACCAGAACGAGGGGGACGAAGAGTGGATCCCGGTCGGCCATCACGGGCTCACCCCCAGGGCCGCGACGAGCTGTGCGGTGAGGATGGCGACGGCGAGAAACGTGACGACGCCGACGATAGACGTTTTGGACGCCGAGCCGACGCCACAGATCCCGTGGCCGGAGGTACACCCCTTCCCGACCCGGGTGCCGACGCCGACGAAGACGCCGCCAACCAGCAGTCGCCAGGGCTGGACGTCCGTCACCCAGGCGCCCCCCTGGTAGACGACGCCGTAAATGCCGGCACCGAGGACGATGCCGAGCGTGAACACGAGCCGCCAGTCCCGCGAGGCGACGTACTGCTGGAAGCGTGATCGCCCGGAGACGTACGACAGCGTCGATTCGAGGAACGTGCTCGCGCCGGCACTGATGCCGGTCCCCAGGTAGATGACCGTCACTCCGAGGCCGACGAGCAGGCCGCCGATGGCGTAGCGACCGATTCCGTTCGGGAACGGGGTGGCGAAGGGATCGGCCGCCAACTGGACCAGGACTGGATCAGCTACCATCGACCTGGTCAGTCACCCGCGAGCGACTCCTGGCTCGCGGCGCAGTTGTTCGGCCCGAGTTCGAGTCTGAACGCCTCCTCGTCGTCGACCGTCCGCCGGCCGAGGTTCGTCGCGATGATGTCCTCGTAGTTGGCCGGGCGGGGCGGCATGTCCGCGAGGATCAGGTCGACGAACGCCGCTTTCTCCATCGTGAGCGCGTCCATCTCCTCGATCAGATCACCGATCGGCGCGGTGTACGTGCCGTCCGCGTCCGGCTCTGCCGCGCCGCTGTAGTGAGCCCCGGCAATGAGCGTGTCCTCGGAACGGGTCAGCACGCGCTCCTGCAGCGACTCGTGCAGCGTCCGGGCCGCGTCCGGCGCCCCCTCGTCGCCCTCCTCGAGGTCAGGGCGCGCGACGCTCTCGACGAACAGGCCGTCGCCGGTCGCCAGCAGGCTGTCGTCGATCAGGTAGGAGGTCATGCCAGTGGTGTGGCCGGGCGTGTGGACCGCCTCGATCGTGACGTCGCCGGTCTTGAAGGTGTCGCCGTCGGCCGCAGTCACCAGTTCGTCGGCGTACGTGATGCCGCGGTCGACCGCGGCCTCGGGGATCACCCCCTCGATGCCCGGCTCTTCGAAGTCCCATGGACCGTCGCTTCGCTCCGCTTGCGACGAGCCCGAGAGCTCGTGGAGTTCTCGAACGCCCGAGACGTGATCCGCGTGGACGTGCGTGTCGAGCGCGTACTTCAGCTCGACGCCCAGTTCCTCGGCGTCGGCCAGGTAGCGCTCCGTGAACGCCCGCAGCGGGTCGATGATGGCGGCCTCGCCGTCGTCGTGGACGAGATACCCGAGACAGCCAGAGGAGGGCCGCTGGTACTGGAGCACCGTTCCGGTACCGTCGTAACCGGTGATCTCGACGGCCTCGTAGATGCTCGCCCACCCGTTCATGCCCTCTTCGAGGTGGTTCACGTCGTAGCCCTCCTCCGCGAGCGTGCCCGCGACGTACTCGCTGGCGCCGCCCTTTGCACAGACCACGGTGACGGTGCGGTCGTCGGGGATCCGGGCGAGGACGTCGTCGTCGACCTCCTCGTCGAGAAACTCGAAGTACGGGACGTTGGTCGAGTCGACGGCCTCTCCGTCAATGTGCCACTGCTCGTACTCCGAGTTCATGCGCGCGTCGAGCAGCGTGACCGCCTCGCCGGCGTCGATGCGGTTCTTTAGCGCTTCCGGAGTGACCGTTTCGACCGGGATATCCGGCGTCGGGAAGTCGTCAGGATTCATCGCGTGTATGACTCCATACCGGATAGACACACTAAAGTGTTGGCATAGAAATTTACGAAATGTACAATACAATAACCGTGAGTCTGCATCACTCTGCGATCGAATCTTCGGACGAGTCTTACGAATATCGAGCGCAATACCCCCTTTGGCCGGTATTTCGTGGGCCGGGTACGGGAACCGACGTGTTTTTACGCACGGAATTAATATTGTGCGTTAGCTCCAACGCAAGTCGACGGAGCGGACCAATCATGAGCGCGGAATTCGACATTACGCGGACGCTCGACGTGACGGGTGAATCGTGTCCCATGCCGGTGATCAAGACGAAGACCACCATCGACGGCCTCGAAGCGGGGGCGGTGCTCGAGGTGCTCGCGACCGATCCCGGGAGCGTGAGAGACATCGACGGCTGGTCGTCGGGGACCGAGGGCGTCGAGTTGCTCGAACAGGAGGAGGGCGAGGACGTGTACAGACACTACGTGCGCAGGACGGAGTGACGATGAGCACGGACACATCGGAGACACCCGTCGACGACGTTCCCTCGCGCGCGGAACTCGCCGCACGCGTCGACGAACTGGAGGATCAACTGGCCGAGGCGACGACCGACGACGGCGCCGACACGAAGAAGATAGCCATCATCGCGACGAAGGGAACGCTCGACATGGCGTACCCGCCGCTCATCCTCGCCAGCACCGCCGCCGCCTTCGATTATGAGGTGATCGTCTTTCACACCTTCTGGGGGCTCGACATCCTGCATGAGGAACACTCGACGGACCTCAAACTCAGTTCGGTCGGAAACCCCAACATGCCCGTACCGAACGTGGTCGGGACGCTCCCCGGCATGGACCGGGTCACGACGTCGATCATGGAACGGCGGATCGACGACAACGACACCGCGACGGTCGAGGACCTCATCGAGACCTCCCTCGAGATGGGCGTGGAGTTCCAAGCCTGTCAGATGACGATGGACCTGCTGGAGTACGACGAAGAGGAGTTCTACGACGGCGTCACCACCGGCGTCGGTGCCGCCACCGCCGTCCAGGACATGGCGGAAGCCGATATCCAGCTGCTGGTATAACATCCTCCTCATACTGTCGGCTGTAAGTTCGTGGAGGAATTCGCCACCCCGGGGTGTCGAATATACTGTCGGACAGAGACATTGATAATCGAACCCCCGGGACGGGGGGCCTTCGAATTATCAATACTTCTGTCCGACAGTATATCTCCATCGAGTCACAGCCGACAGTATCACCCTGAAGCGCGCGGTTTCCTCTCGCGTGGGGTCGACCTGTCCGACACCACCGGAGGCAAGATTCCACTTGCGGGTACTCCGGTGACGCTTCCCTAACTGATCGAAACAACCCTCAGAGTAGCGATATTGTTGCTGGTTGGCGTGCAAGATCTAACGCGCATGGATAGCGATTCTATCCTATCAAAGTTAGATACATTGGAAATCGGAGTGAGCAATACAAGGCGCGAATTGCTCGCTCCCTCCGGTCGCTC
>JBDGQL010000241.1:0-3078 GCA_042219105.1 Karumarchaeum halophilus (SeqCode)
GTGCGATGACAAGGTCTACCCGCCAGCAGGAGCGCGAGCAGGAAACGGAGACGGACGAGTCGGAGGGGGTCAGGGCGTGTCCGGAGTGTGGCTCCGATACGCTGGTGAAGAGTTCCGATCGGTCCGAACTTGTTTGTGATGACTGTGGCCTCGTAGTGGAAGAAGAACAGATCGATCCCGGTCCGGAGTGGCGTGCGTTCAATCACCAGGAGCGCCAGGAGAAATCCCGGGTGGGAGCGCCGACCACCCAGACGATGCACGACAAGGGGCTGACGACGACCATCGACTGGAAAGACAAGGATGCCTACGGACGGTCGATCTCCTCGAAGAAGCGCTCTCAGATGCACAGGTTGCGAAAGTGGCAAGAGCGAATCCGGACCAAGGATGCCGGCGAGCGAAACCTCCAGTTCGCGCTCTCCGAGATCGACCGCATGGCCTCCGCGCTGGGCGTCCCCAGATCGGTACGAGAGGTCGCCTCCGTGATCTACCGGCGGGCGCTGAAGGACGACCTCATCCGCGGGCGCTCCATCGAGGGCGTCGCCACCTCCGCGCTGTACGCCGCCTGCCGCAAGGAAGGCATCCCGCGCTCTCTGGAGGAGATCTCGGACGTCTCCCGCGTCGAGCGCAAGGAGATCGGGCGCACGTATCGGTATATATCACAGGAACTCGGCCTGGAGATGAAACCCGTCGACCCGAAAAAGTACGTCCCCCGTTTCTGTTCGGAACTCAAACTCACCGAGGAGGTACAGTCCAAGGCGAACGACATCATCGAGACCACTGCCGAGGAGGGGTTGCTGTCGGGCAAGTCCCCCACCGGCTACGCCGCCGCCGCCATCTACGCCGCCTCGCTTCTGTGTAACGAGAAGAAGACCCAACGGGAGGTCGCGGAGGTCGCGCAGGTGACCGAAGTCACAATCCGGAACCGCTACCAGGAACAGATCGAGGCGATGGGCATCCACAGTTAGGACCGGCGTTCCGGAAACCGGATCGCCCGCTGATTTTACATGACGATTACTCTCAATTTTTACCGCCGATCGTCACCCCCGTTGGCGGCGATCGGCGGTAAGAGACGAGCGTGATCATTATCAGGCTGGACAGCTGATACCGTCACCGGTACCGTCGTCACCGGAGTCGTACCCGAGTGCCGCTGCGACGTCCACCAGTCCAGCGCCCTGGGCCGTTTCGGGGTGGCCGAGGTCCTCGGCAGTGTCACGGAGTCGCTCTCGGGCCTCGGACGGCGAGTAGCCGTCAGCCAGCACCTGTGCGACCGCGCCCGAGACGTGGGGTGCGGCCATCGACGTGCCGCTTTTGACGTCGTGTCCGTCGAGGGTGGCCGAACAGACGTCCACTCCGGGTGCCGCGATATCGATCTCCGGACCGGTCGAGGAAAAGTCGGCTACGTCGTCCTCGATGTTCGTGGCGGAGACGGCGAGAAACTCCTCATAGACCGCCGGGTACCCGACGGAGTCCGGTGACCCCCGGTTGCCGGCGGCGGCGACTGGGACGACGCCCGATTCGAGGGCGTACTGGCCGGCGGCCTGCAACGCCGGCGATTCCTGCGCGCTGCCGAGACTGAGGTTCACCACGTCCCACCCCTGGTCGGCGGCGTAGCGGATGGCCTCGACGACCGCCGAGGTGCGGCAGCCGCCGCCCGCCGAACAGACCTTCAGCGCGTGCAGCGTCGCATCCGGAGCGACACCGACAACACCGTTCTCGCCGCCGTCCCCTGCTATCGTGGCTGCGACGTGTGTTCCGTGGCCACCGTCGTCCGACCAGGGGTAGGTACAGCGTTCGCCCGAGCACTCCGCCCAGGACTCGTGATTCTCATCGACGTCCGGGTCGGCCAGGTTTTCGGCCAGACCGGGATGGGTCGCGGCAATACCGCTGTCGATGACGCCGACGTCGACGCCGTTCCCCGTGTTCCCTCTCTCGTGAGCGACGTCGGCGTCGACGCGGTCGATTCCCCAGGGCAGCGTCGTCTCAGACTCGGCCGGTCGTTCCGCTCCGGAGGCGGAGACGTGGGTCAGTTTCCGGTCGGGCTGGACGAACGCGACGTCATCACGGGAGAACAGCGACTGGCTGCGACCGTCCGAAAACACGCCACGAATCACCGTCAGGGGCGTGTGGTCGGTGAGGTCGATCGCCTCGTGATCGTTTTCCGACAGTGACGCGGCGGCGACGACGCCGTCATCGGACGTCGTTCCGATGAGATACTCGTTCATTCGGCGGTACACCGCAGCACCGACCCCCACCCCGAGGACACCCGTCGCGACGCTTTTCAGGGTGTCGCGCCGGGTCCACTCTCTTCGCCGCATGTCCCAACCTGTGTTCCCGAGTCGCTAATAAGCAACGGCCGGGCGTATAAAATAGGGAGAACGATCATTATACTGTCGGTCACGACTCGATGGAGATATTCGACGCCCCGGCGTGGCGAATTCCTCCACGAACTTGTGACCGACAGTATTACTCCCGTTCGAGTTCCAGGTCGTCGGACTCGCCGCGCTCCGCTCCGTGACTGGTCGACGTCTCCTCGGGGTGTGTGACCGTGTCATCGTCCGTCGACTCCGCCTCGTCCCGGTTGTCCGGCGTCGTCAACTCGTCGTCTTCGGGCGGACTCGCGGCGCTCGTGTGTGACGTCGATCCGGACTGTGGCGCTTCGACGGGGTCGGTGAGACCGGATCGCAAGTCGTCCCCGAAGTGAGCGCCGAACGCACCCACGGCGAAGCTGAGTGCGGTCGACGTCAGTAGCGTCGTCGGAGCGATCGATGCGAGCGCGGACACTGCAGCGACGATCCCGTTTCCGATCAGCGTTCCCGCCAGGAGAACGCCCAGACTCGCGAGGACGGCAGCGAAGCCGGCTTCCAGCAGCGGCCGATCCTTGGTCGTGAGGCCGGCGACGAACCCACCGAGGAACATCCCGAGGTACGACCCCACGACGGGGACGGTCGCGAGTCCGGCCACCGTCCCGACGCTGATCGTCACTACGGCGACTACGAACCCCGTGAGCGAGAACTGCGTTACTCCTTCGTCTGTCACGTGTCGTCCATGTTGGGGTAGGACAATATGTGTTCCTCCCGA
>JBDGQL010000241.1:3178-17524 GCA_042219105.1 Karumarchaeum halophilus (SeqCode)
CCGTCTCCAGAACAGCGCGAAGACGGCGATTCCACCGGCCAGGCTCAGGAGGAGTCCGGCGGCAATAGCGCTCGGTGGGAGTTCGGGGATGGTGCTTGTTCCCACGAACGGCGTCCCGCGCAGCGCCTGTACAAAGGTCAATCCGACGAATGATGCATACAGCGTGCTGACGATGCCGACGGCACCGAGTGCTCGGCGTGACGAGCCACCGGTCCACCGGGAGGCATAGTACCCTGTGATCGGGAGGACCTGCAGGGCGTGCAACCCGATGAAGTGGGAGACCCGGAGGTCACCGCCGGTCAGACTCCAGTTCAGCAAGGGAAGGCCCGGACTGTCGTTCGGTGCTCCGACGGCGTGGCCATCCTGAAAGATCATGAGCCACCCCTGGAAACTCGTGACCACGAACAGGAACATTCCGAGCAGGATACCCCACCGATAGGCGGCCGGGAGAGCCGGCGGCTCCCGGATGACCCGCCAGAGGACGTACGCGACGGCGACGGAACTGATCGTGATGGAGCGCGTTGCTGGCGAAAACGAGGCGTTCGCGGAGACGTTCGCGGAGGCTGATACGACGGGTGACGGCGTTCCTGACCGGAACCTCGAAACCGTGTACGACGCTCTGTTCGCCGCCGCGCCCGACGCGGCGAGCGAGGTCCTCCACCGGGAAGACGGCGAGTACAGGGCCCTCCGGATGACGGTCACGGTCAACCCCGACGCGGACGAGAAGGAGACGACCGACCAGCTTGAGACCATCGCTGCCGTCCTCGAGGAAGACGGACAGTCGGCGACGGCGACCGGCGAGCCGGTCATCGACGGGATCATCCAGGAACACCTCCTCCGGACGACGCTCACCAGCCTGCTCATCACGATCGTGTCGATCGTCCTGATTCTCGCGGTCGTCTATCGGCGCGTCCACGGGAGTGCCACGCTGGGTGTCGTCACGCTGTTGCCCGTGATCGCAACTGTCAGCTGGATCATCGGGACGATGCACGTGCTCGGCTACCCGCTGAGCCTCGTGAACACGATCATCGCGAGCCTGGCCATCGGCATCGGGATCGATTACAGCATTCACGTGAGCGAACGGTTCAGTGAGGAACTCGATCACGACGGGAACATCGGCAACGCAATCACGCGAACCGTTCGGGGGACGGGTGCCGCACTGCTCGGGAGTGCGGCGACGACCGCTGCCGGATTCGGCGTGCTCACGTTCGCGGTCCAGCCCTCTCTGAAGCAGTTCGGACTGCTCACTGCGATCATGATCGGCTATGCGTTCGTGGTGAGCGTGTTCGTTCTCCCGAGCGTGCTCGTCCTCTGGGCGCGGTACTCCGCCTCCGAAGCTACTCCCGTCGTCGCAGCCAGTGACGATGTAGAGACCCTCCCGAGTGACTCACCCGGCGACTGATCGTAGTACGCACGCTTCGCAGTGACGTTGCGGAAGTAATTGTTGACGGGTGGATACTAGTCCGTGCGGCGCAACGAGGGGACCCGGCGGTCACCGAGACGCCGTCGTGTAGGCCATCGGTCCGGCGATCATCAGCGCGAGCCCGAAAAACGAGTACACTGCGGTGGCGTCACTTATCGACGGGATGACCACGAACAGCCCGCCGAAGCCGATCAGGGTGAGGGCCATGATCTTCGCGGATTTCAGGACGATGCCGGCGGGGACTGCAAGCAGAAACAACAGAAACGCCGCGTGTCCGAGGTGGTAGCTCGCCAGGAACTTATCCACTGCCTGGAGGACGAACGCACTCATTTGTAGATATTCCCCCTGAGTCGTTCTTTAACCTTCCGTTCCGGCGTCGCCGGTTCGCTTATTATGCTTGCTCCGTTGTATCACGACCGGGCGCAATGCGGCTCACTCCCACACCCCGGGTCGTCGACCTGTCGCTCCTGCTCTCCGTGCTCGCCGCGTTTCTCACCGGCCTGGTAAGTCTGGTGTCCGGAACTCCCGATCTATGGTGGGTGTTCGCTCTGCACGGCATCGTCGGGGTCAGTCTCACGGCCGTTCTGGCGCTGAAGCTCCGCCGGGTGGCGCCCCGACTGCGCCCCCGGTTCTGGAACCGTCGCACCGTCGCGTCCGTCCTCGCTCTCGCAGCCGCAGTGGCTGCGCTCGGCACCGGCATTTTCTGGTCCTTCGGAGGGAACTTCCGGGTGCTCCAGTGGAACGCGATGAACATTCACATCCTGTTCGCGCTGTTGATCGCCCCCCCGCTTCTCGTCCATCTGGTCCACCGCTTTCGTCTCCCTTCCCGCGAGGAGGTCTCCAACCGTCGAACGGTGCTCCAGTATGTCCTACTCGTCGGCGGGGCCGTGCTCGCGTGGCGACTCCAGCGGGTGATCGTCTCCGTCCTCGAACTCGCCGACGACCGCCGGTTCACGAGTTCCCGGGAGCGGGGTGAGGCCCCCGGAAACACGTTCCCGGTGACGATATGGGTCGCGGACGATCCCGATCCGATCGACGCCGAGGACTGGTCGCTGCGCGTCACCGGCGCCGTCGAGAACCCCTCGGCGTTCGACTACGACGGGCTACGTGACACCGAGGACGAACTCCGCGCGACGCTCGATTGCACGGGTGGCTGGTACACGACCCAGGACTGGCGCGGCGTCGGCGTCGACCGACTTCTGGACGCGGTCGATCCAGATCCGAACGCCGACTGGGTGAGCTTCCGATCCGTAACCGGCTACCGGTTCAGCCTGCCGATCGAGGAGGCCCGCGAGGCGATGCTCGCTACCCACGTCGGCGACGAGTCGCTCACCCACGGCCATGGATTCCCCGCCCGCCTCGTCGCGCCCGGTCGTCGCGGGTTCCAGTGGGTGAAGTGGGTCGAGTCGGTCGAGATTCTGGAAGACCCCGACTACGGTCAGTGGGTCGCCATCTTCACGAGCGGGTTCACAGACAGCTGATAATGTCTGTTGTAGCTGTTTACCGGTGATCGCCACCCCCGGTGGCGGCGAGCACCGGTAAGAGACTACAACAGACATTATGATACTGTCGGCTGTTTGTCGATGGACTTAACTAATCAGGGAAACTATGGTTTCGTGAGTCATGCACGATCTCACCGGCTTTCAGCGCGACCTGCTGTACGTGATCGGCGACCTCACGGATCCAAAGGGCCTCGCGATCAAGGACGAACTCGAACAGTACTATGGCACCGAAATAAACCACGGCCGTCTCTACCCGAACCTCGATTCGCTGGTCGAAAAGGGCCTCGTAGAAAAGGGTAAAATAGACGACCGGACCAACTCCTACACCCTCACCGGGCGGGGAAGGCGCGAGATCAAGGCGCGCCGCACCTGGGAGGACGACCGTCTCGACGACCTCATCGAGGAAGCGACTGCCTGAACTGCGCCCCCGCAGCGTGACCGGGCGCCGTCCCCTGCTCTTTTGAGCTCTCCCACGATCTAGAACGACCAGCCGCGAGTCGTTTCGATGATCTATCTATACTCCGTTTCTGTCACGATCTGAACGGGAAAACCCGGCACCGTCCGCGTTCTCTCATGTTCCGGACCGGTGTTCACCGAACACGTCTCGCAGGACGTCACAGATTTCCCCGACAGTCGCCTCGGATTTCACCGCCCGGATCATCGGCGGGAGCAGATTTCCGTCCCCCTCCGCCCGTTCTTCGATCGCCGCGAGTGCAGTCTCCACCGCAGCCTCGTCTCGCCGCCCCCGCACGCGCTCTAAGCGCTCGCGCTGGCGCTCGGCGTCCTCCTCGGTCATCTCCTCTAACTCCATTTCTGACTCCTCGCCGTCGGACTCGAACTCGTTGACGCCGACGATGATCCGGTCGCCGTCCTCGATTTCGCGCTGGCGCCGGTAGGCGACGTCCTGGATGCGCCGCTGGACCCAGCCGTCCTCGATAGCGCGCAGCATCCCCCCGCGCTCGCCGACGTCGTCGAGAATATCCCGCGCCTCCGCCTCGAGGTCGTCGGTGAGCGACTCGACGTAGTAACTCCCCGCGAGCGGGTCGATCGTGTCCCCAACGCCGGACTCGTGGGCGAGGATCTGCTGGGTTCGAAGCGCCGTCCGGACGGACGCCTCGGTGGGCAGGGCGAGCGCCTCGTCCTTCCCGTTCGTGTGGAGGCTCTGGGTCCCCCCGAGCACAGCAGCGAGCGCCTGGTATGCTACCCGGACGACGTTGTTGTCGACCTGCTGGGCCGTCAGCGTCGATCCCGCGGTCTGGGTGTGGAACTTCAGGCGCTTTGCGTCCGCGCTTTCGGCGCCGAAGCGCTCTCCCATGATCCGCGCCCACAGCCGCCGGGCCGCGCGGAACTTCGCTGCCTCCTCGAAGATGTCGTTGTGGGCGGCAAAAAAGAACGACAGTTGTGGGGCGAACGACTCGACGTCGAGTCCGGCGTCGATCGCGGCCTCGACGTACTCGATCGCGTTGCCGAGGGTGAAAGCGATCTCCTGGGCCGCGGTCGCCCCGGTCTCCCTGATGTGGTACCCCGAGATCGAGATCGTGTTGAAGTTGGGCACCTCCCCGGCGGCGAACGCGAACACGTCCGTGATGAGTCGCATCGACGGTTCCGGGGGGTAGATGTACGTGTTGCGGGCGACGTACTCCTTCAGGAGGTCGTTCTGAATCGTCCCCCGCAGTTCCTCGCGGGGAACGCCCTGGCGGTCACCGACCGCGACGTACATGGCGAGCAGAACCGCCGCGGGGGCGTTGATCGTCATCGAGGTCGACACCTCATCGAGCGGGATCCCCTCGAAGACGCGCTCGAAGTC
This sequence comes from Karumarchaeum halophilus (SeqCode), assembly GCA_042219105.1. Classification (GTDB taxonomy): domain Archaea; phylum Halobacteriota; class Halobacteria; order Halobacteriales; family Hikarchaeaceae; genus CAYSJP01. Next base: position 7,911 of record JBDGQL010000241.1, read on the forward strand.
GTGGATCGTGTCGATCGCGACGCCGGACTTGCCGACCTCGCCGGCCGCCATCGCGGCGTCGGAATCGTACCCCATCTGCGTGGGTAGGTCGAACGCCATCGAGAGCCCGCTCTGGCCCTGATCGAGGAGATACTGGAACCGCTCGTTAGTTTCCGCGGCCGTGCCCATCCCCGCGTACTGTCGCATCGTCCAGAGCCGCCCGCGGTACATGGTGGGGTACACCCCCCGCGTGAACGGCTCCTCGCCCGGGAATCCGAGGTCCTCGTCGTACTCCATACCGGAGACGTCCGCGGGCGTGTACAGGCGATCGATCTCCTGGCCGCCGGTGTCGGTCTCGAACGTCTCGCGGCGTTCCCCGAACCGCTCCAGGGTCGGGTCGAGCGTCCGGGTCTCCCACTCCTCGCGGTCCTCCCGGATCGTGGCGAGGTCGTCCTCGTCGAACATGTCTTCGGGTTTGTCGTCCCCGACCTAATACTGTCGGCTGTGACTCGACCGGCGGGCGGGAAACGCACCCAAAACAGTCACGTCTGTCGACCCGTATATCGCCCGTCCCAGTACGCCCACACCGTGCCGAACCCGGCAGAGAGGAGCGTCACGACGAGCCCGAGGAGATGCCACTGGGTCACCCAGTGAGGGATCGCGACCGTTCCGACGAGCGCGTTGAACGCGAGCGTGACCACCGGGATCTCGGTCCGCCCGTCCGGGCCGCTGGACCCACCCGGCGTGATGGATCCGTCACTGACGTTGCCCAGCCCCGGAGGATACTCCCCGTGGGGGAGGCGGTCAGCCTCGTAGGGATTGCTCGCCCCCTCGGTGTTGACACCCCAGACCATGCTCCCGTCAGGGGTGATCTCGACGATACGGGAGTTTCGCGTGTCCGTCACGAGGATGTTTCCGTTCTCGAGTTTGTCGGCGTCGCGGGGCCAGTCGAACGCCGTCCCGCCGGCGCCCGTGTAGTTCAAAACCGGTCGCCACTGTCCGTCCTGCTTCCGGAGCTCGGTGACGCGGTCGTTGTCGGAGTCCGCGACGAGGACACGGCCCTCGCCGAGCCACTGTGGGTTGTGCTGTTCGCGGATCACGTCGGGGTTCCCACACAGGACGTCGCCGTCATCGCCCGGGACGAGGCGGTTCTTGTCGCCAAAGGAGTTGCTCAGGCAGGTGTCCTCGGAGCCCCCGTCGTCCTCGTTGATCACCTCGACGACACCCTCCCCGCGTTCGAGTATCAGAAGCTGGTTGGCGTTGCGGACCGACACGAGGTAGCGATCCTCTCCGATCCTGTCGACGTCGTTCATATGGAGCCAGTCGCGGGCCGCGGCGTCGGACGGCGGGGTGTAGCGTTCGGAGGCGTTCCACTGCCAGGTGATCTCGCCGGCCCCATCAACCGTGAACACGCGCTCGCGATCCATGTCGACCACGACCACCTCGCCGTTCGGTAGCATCTCGACGTCGTGGACCTCGGAGTTGTGCGAACTCCGCACGGGGAACGTCCACTCGCGTTCGATCGTGTCGTTGGCAACATCGTAAATCCTGAATCCCGTCCGGGTCGGGGTAGCGTCCGTCACGATAAAGGCCGTCAGGACCCGGCCCCCGGGCAGCGGCGACACGTCGAAGTTCGCCCACGTCTCGTTGCTTTTCCACTCCAGTGTGGGCTGGTCGTCGCCGGTGATCAGTTGGGCGTACCCATCGTGATCGTTGAACGGACCCTGGAGGCCGATGAGCGTTGGGTGTTCGTCGTACTCGCTGAAGTTGTTCGTGCCGTCGCCGCCGTCACCGGCATCAATGTCCGGAGCCTGCGGAGGCGCCGTCGCCCAGCTCACGCCCACGAAGAGCACGAACGCGACGACGACGACGAGCGCCAGCTTGTGGCCGGGGTGGAGCGATCCAAACCGACCGCCGAGTCCGGGGTCGTTACTCACTACCGGCGTCCTTGCGATCCAGGAACCTAAACCGTTCGGATCGGGAAATCGTGCCCCGACGTCGCGGTACCGACAGTCACCGGCCCGTGTCGTACTTGTATGTCGCCTCGTCGGGATCGATGCCGAAGTCCTCCGCGGACTCCTCCGGGTTCTCGCCACTCGCGTCGGATCCGCCGGCGGTTTTGAACGCCTCACGGAGGTTCTCGGGCATCGTGAATCGGGCCACCTCCAGCGACAGCGACGTGGCATCCGGGACTATCGCCTCGCGTTTCTCCGCAACCCGGGCCGACAGCGGCTCCGGAAGGTCGTCGACGGCGACTTCCCGGAATCCGAACTGTTCGTAGTACTCCGGCTCTCCGACCACGGCGTACACGGTTTCGAACCCCTCGTCGCTCGCGTTCTCGATCAGTCGCTCGATGACGTGTGCGCCAACGCCGGCTCCTCGCCAGTCCGGCAGGATGCCGATTCCCGTCAGTTCGCAGTACTCCCCGTCCTCGCCCTTGTGGACGCGGATCCGCCCGAAACCGACCTTCTCGCCGGCCTCCTCGTCCATCGCGATGACGTAATCCCGCGAGCGGAAGGCGACCTCGTCGACACCAAGTTCGTCGATCCGATCGAGCAACCACGCCTCGTCGCGGTTTCTCGCCTCCCGTACGTACATGTGGTATCTTTGACCGCCGGACGACAAAAGAGTTTGCAGGCGGGCCGACAGTATCACGACCCTACCGGACGCCGATCCGTTCGAGCCCGATCACCGTCGGCTCCGGCCCGATTCCGATCGTGACGTCGCCATTTGGTTCCTCGCTCTCGGGAAACACGGTCGTCCCCGCCGCCAGCAGCGTCGCGAGCACTCCGACCACGGTCCGCGGATCAGCCAGCGACGCCCGGAGCACGACGTCGGTCCCGGAGTCGATCCCGCAACCGTCCGCTAGCTCCGACCCGACCCGAAGGAGTTCGCGCTGTGGAAACGTCCGGTCGCCGTCGGTGAGCATCGCCGTCTCGCCCCCGGGTCGTTCCGGCGGCATCGTCGGGTTCTCGCTCCAGACGCCCTCCTCGAAGCGCTCGATCGCCGGATCGTCCGTGTCCCCGCCGTATCCGACGCGGGACCGTCCCGGTCGTGGGCCGTATGCCTCGATCTCCCCGGCAGGAGCGACGATCGCACGCAGGTCGGCTCCCTCCGGGGGGTCGAACCACGCCGTCGCGCCGAGCAACCCCGTGCCCAGAGCAGCGAGCAGCGCTTCCGGAACCGGATCTGGCGCGATCCCGACCGTGACGCCCTCCCGAACGCCGAGATGTCTGAGGTAGTTCCCCGACTGCCAGGCCGTCGTCAGGAAATCGGCGTAGTCGTACCGCCGGGTGTCCGTGCCGACCCGGCAGGCGACTCGTTCGCTCCGGCGTTCGCGAGCGAGCAACTCCCCCAGCGTCTCCATCACAGCGAGTTCTTGATCTTCTCGAAGAAGCCCTGATTTGCCTCGACATCCTCCCCGCCGGCCTCGGCGAACTCCTGCAGAGCCTCTCGCTGTTCCGCGTTGAGGCTATCGGGCGTGACGATCTGGACGTGGACGTACTGGTCGCCGCTCCCGCGCCCCCGGACCCGGGGCATGCCCTTTCCGGAGAGGCGGAACGTCTCGCCGCTCTGGGTGCCGGCGGGGATGTCCATCTCGACGGAGCCACCTAGCGTGGGCACCTCGACCGTGTCGCCGAAGACGGCCTGCGGGAAGGAGATGGGCTCGACGTAGTGGATATCGTCGCCATCGCGCTCGAACTCCTCGTGGTCCCGGACCGATATCTCGATGAGGAGGTCGCCGTTCGGGCCGGTACCCTCCTCGGGGGGCGCGCCTTCGCCGTCCATCCGGAGTGACTGTCCGTCGCTGATTCCGGCCGGGACGTCGACGGTGAGCGTGGTCGACTGCCTGGCGGTGCCCTCGCCGCCACACGTCGAACACGTCTCGGAGTACAGTTCGCCCTCGCCGCCACAGCGCCGACACGTCGTCCTCTGCTGGACGCGGCCCAGCGGCGTCTGCTGGACCTGGGTGGTCTGGCCCCGGCCGTTGCACTCCGGGCAGGTGCGCGCGTCGGCCCCCGGGGGATAGCCCCGGCCGTTACAGGTCTCACACTGCTCCGGTCGCCGGACTGTCACCCGCTTGGTCGCCCCCTCGTAGGCCTCCTCCAGGTCGATCGTGAGGCCCGTCTGGAGGTCCCGGCCGCCCCGCTGGCGCCTGCCGCCACCGCCGCCGAAGAACTCCTCGAAGATGTCGCCGATCCCGCCACCGCCGCCGAAGGGGCCCGCGCCGGCGCCGCCCGGCCCGCCACGACCGCCTCGCCTCCCGCGGCCGTCGTCGTCGAACCCACCCTGCTTGTCGGCCTGCATGAACCGGTCGTGGCCCATGCGGTCGTACGCCTGGCGTTTCTCCTCGTCGGTCAACACCTCCTTTGCCTTCTGGATCCGTTTGAACTTCTCCTCGGCGTCCGGATCGTCCGACACGTCTGGGTGGTACTCGGAGGCTTTCTCCCGGTATGCGCGATTGATCTCCTCTTCGCTCGCGTCCCGGGAGATCCCGAGCGCCTCGTAGAAGTCCTCGCTCATCAGTTGTGTCCGGATAGGCGGTTCGGACACTTGAAACGCCCGACTCGATCACTCCTCGTCCCTGTCCGACGCGTTCAGGTCGACCTCGCTCTCGGCCGGTCCCTGTTCGCGCATGGCCTGCCGGGTGAACTGCGGCTGTGCGCGAAACCCACCGGAGCGACGCAGCGACCGGTACAGGAGCAACAGGGTGACGGCAGCGAGCACGATCGGCACCGACGCCGCGACCTCCGCCTCGGGGTACAGCAGGGCGGCCGCGATGATCGACGCCGCGAGAACGATTCCATACACCAGCCGGCGGGCAAGCCGATCAAAGAGGTCCTTCGGATCCCGGAGTTCGGCACGGACGGTTAGATTCCCCCGGTCCGCCCGGTCCAGCACGCTGTCCAGTTTCGGCGGGATACCCACGGAGGCGGTCGCCGCCTCCCGCAACTCGTCGCCGGCCTCCGATATGAACTGCCGGGCGGTCTCCTCCCGGTAACCCTGCGCCGCAAGGTAGTCGGTCGCGACCGAGATGAAGTCGAAGTCCTCGTCCAGCGTGACACACACCCCCTCCACGACTGTCGCGACCCGCAACACGAGCGCGAGATCCCTGGGCAGGCGAAACGGGAACTCGTAGATGGTGTCCTCGACCTGCGAGAGGATGCGGTTGACGCGGTACTGCTCGATGTCCTCCCCGCGAGCGTCCTGTATTGCCAGCTCCATGACGTCTCCCATGGTCTCCCTGTCGGCGTTCGGGCTCAGCGTCCCCATCGCGACCAGCGTGTCGAGAATCCCGTCGATGTCCTGGTTCGCGACGGCGATGTAGAAGTCGACGATGCTGTCCTGGATGTACGGCGCGACGGAGTCCGACATGCCGAAGTCATAGAAGACGATCGTCCCGTCATCCCGGACAGCGAGATTGCCAGGATGTGGATCAGCGTGGAAAACGCCGTCCTCGATGATCATCTGGAGGTAGGCTTTCTGGAGCGTCGTCGCCAGCTCCGTGCGATCGAGCCCTTTCCGATCGAGTTCCTCGGTGTCGGTGATCTTGGTCCCGCCCACGTACTCCATCGTCAGGACCTTCGCTCCCGAGTGGGAGGCGACGAGGTCCGGCACACGGACGTCCTCGGTGTCCTCGAAGTTCGCGCCGATCTCCTCGAGCATACGCCCCTCGCGCTCGTAGTCCATCTCCTCGCGGATCGTCTCGTCGAACTCATCAGCGAGGTTACGCAGGGAAAACGCCCGCCCCTCCCCGACGAAGCGCACCAGCAGGGGAAGCGTCCACTGGATCACCCGGAGGTCGGCGTTGACGAGCGCCTCGACGCCGGGGCGGCGCACCTTCACCGCGACCGGCTGGTCGTCGACCTCGGCGCGGTACACCTGTCCCAGCGAGGCGCCGCTGATCGCGTCGGTGTCGAACTCCTCGAACTGTTCGGAGACTGGACCGATCTCGTCCTCGACGACGCCGCGGGCCTCCGCCCAGGGCGCCGGGGGCACCTCGTCCTGGAGCTCTGAGAGCACGTCGACGTACTCCGGGGGGAGGATGTCGGGGCGGGTCGACAGCAACTGCCCCAGTTTGATGAACGTCGGCCCGAGCGTCAACAGCGTGTCGAGCAGGTGTTCGGCGCGCCGGATACGGGTCTCGGCGGACACCTGTCGAGTTCGACCAAAGAGAATGAACCGACGGCGGTCCCGCGTGTAGCTGACGATGAGGGGGAGAAACTGTCCGACGACAAGGACGAACCGCCAGTACGCACGGAGGGAGACCAGCGTCGACACCCCCTACTCGACCGGGATTTCGCGACCAGCGTCGTCGGATTTCGGCAGACGGAGTTCGAGTACGCCCTCATCGATCGACGCGCTCGCGTCCTCGGCAGTCGCGTCAGGAGGGACGGGGAGATCCGCATCGAGAATCACCGGGCGTTCCTCGCGCTCGTATCGGAACTCGGGTGGGACGTTCTTCAGGCGGTGTGCCTCGATCGTGACCCGCCCGGTGTCGGCGCTGATCTCGGTCGATTCCGCCGTCGCGCCGGGGAGATCGATTACGACCAGATAGGCGTCATCGCTCTCGAACAGGTCGGCGAAGACACCACTTGGCAGACCAACCAGAGACTCACGAAGGGTCGACATGTGAGGACGTAGGCAGGGCGGGACGAAAAAGCACTCGATACCGGGCGTACAGTTCCAACCCACCCTATTAGGAGGTCAGGGGCCCAATCACGCCCATGGGCAAGACGGACCGCCGCGATCTCTCGCCGCCGTCCGCGCTCCGGGAAGCAATCGACGCCATCGGGATGGGCGCAGGAACCGAAACGGTGCCCGTCGGTCGCTCGGCCGGCCGCGTCTTGGCCGAACGCGTCGACGCCCCGATAGACGTTCCGGGATTCGACCGGGCCGCGATGGACGGGTACGCCGTCAGAGCCGCCGATACGGACGGCGCTAGCACCGACGCCCCGATCGACTGTGACATCGCCGCCCACGTCAGAGCCGGCGAACGCCCGGACGTCGATATCGACCCGGGCGAAGCCGCCGAGATCACCACCGGTGCCGTCGTGCCGCCGGGGGCCGACGCGGTCGTGATCGTCGAGCGAACCGAGCAACGAGACGGGGAGGTCTCGATCCGCGACTCGGTCGATCCCGGCGAGAACGTCAGCTTCGCCGGTGCCGACATCGCGGCGGGGTCGCGTGCACTGGGTCCCGGGACGCCGCTCTCCCCCCGCGAAGTCGGGCTGCTGGCAGCGCTGGGTCACGACGAGGTTGAGGTCACCGCCCGGCCGACCGTCGGGATCGTCCCGACGGGCGCGGAACTGGTCGATCTGGGCGAGGCGATCGACCACGGCTCGGGCCAGATCTACGACACAAACACACACACGATCGGGGCGGGTGTCAGGGAGGCCGGCGGCGAGCCAGCAGTGTACCCTCGCGTGGGCGATAACACCGACGCCATCCGGTCCACGCTCGAACGCGCCGCCACGGAGTGTGATCTCGTGCTCTCCTCGGGATCGACTAGCGCCGGTGCGGGCGACGTGATCCACCGCGTTATCGAGGAACGCGGGGAACTCCTGATTCACGGCGTGGCCGTCAAACCCGGAAAACCGACGCTCGTGGGGCGCCTCGGCGGGGCGGGCTACGTCGGTCTCCCGGGGTACCCGGTCTCCGCGCTGTCGATCTTCCGGGTGTTCGTCGCGCCGGCGATCCGCGAGGCGGCGGGACTCCGGGAGCCGGCCTCGGGGACCGTCGACGCGAGGATGGCCCTCGCGGAGCGGTTCACCGAGGAGCGCCACCGGTACGTCCCGGTGGGGCTCGTCACCACGGGAGGGGGCGAGACGCTCGCATACCCGGTCGACAAGGGCAGCGGGGCGACCACGAGCCTCGCATACGCCGACGGGGTGGTCGAGATGGCCGCCGATCGCGAGGTCATCGACGCCGGAACGGTCGTGTCGGTCGACCTGCTCTCGCCGGATCGTGATCCACCGCCGGTACTCGGGATCGGCGAGGACGACCCCGTCGTCTCCCGACTGCTCGATCGGGTCGACGGCTCCCGGTACCTCCCCCGGGGGACCCGCCCCGGACTCCGCCTGTTCCGGGACGGCGTCCCTGACGTTTCGATCGTCTCCGGACCCACCGGGGCCACCGCCGCCGCCGACGCCGGCCGCGACGCGGTCGAGCTCGGCGGGTGGTCCCGCGAGTGGGGCCTCATCGTCCCCACGGGGAACCCCGCAGGGATCGACGGACTCGGCGATCTTCTCGACCGCGACCTCGCGCTCGCGAACCGTGGGGAGGATTCGGGACTCCGGGCCAGCCTCGGGAGCGCCGTCGCCGGTCTCGCCGCCGAGCGCGGGATCGATCGCCACGACGTCGTCGAGTCGATCGAGGGGTTCGACCGCGGGTTCCCCGGCGTCGAGAGCCCGGCACGCCGGGTCGAGGCCGGACGCGCCGACGCCGGCGTCGGGCTCCGGTCGACGGCCGAACGGCTCGGTCTCGACTTCGTCGGGATCGGCAGGGAACGCCTCAGGGTGCTCGCGCAGGCGGACCGGACCGAGAAGGCAGGGGTCACTGCGCTGGAGGATGTCCTCGACTCGGTCGGCGCGATCGCCGAGGGGCTTCCCGGCGTGGAGGTCGAGTGATCAACCCCGGAGTGCCTCGAGATCGTCGATCCGGTGATCGGCAAGAACACACTGCTCGCTCCGCCCTGGGTCGTGGCGCCTGACGTGGACGCCCGCGAGCCCTGCGTTCCAGGCGGCTCCGACGTCACCGGGACCGTCACCGACGAGTGCCCCCGGCCGATCACTCCGCACGCCGAGTCCGTTCAGCGTCTTCCGGACCGGTTTCGGATCCGGCTTCCAGCCCGTCTCGTCGGTACAGCACACGACCGTGTCGAACCAGTCGCCGATGTCGTACCGCCTGAGAACCGGGCGAGCCAGTGACTCGGGACAGTGCGTCAGCAGGGCCACGGGGCCGTCGAGTTCCCCGACCGCAGTCGCATCCTCACAGAAGTACGTCGCGGACGCCCGTCGGTCCGGATCCTCGACCGCGTTGAACACCTGCCAGAACCGCCCGGGATCGATCCCGTGGCGGTCCAACACCATCCCCCTTGCCTCGCCGAACCCGTACCACAGCACCTCCGCTTCGCGGTCGGTGAAGGTGCATCCGAGCCAGTCGCCGACACGTTCGAGCACCGAGTGGACGTGCTCCCGGTCCACGTCGACGAGCGTGCCGTCGAGGTCAACCACCCAGAAATCGTACCGCTCGGGGAGCGCCGCGTCCCGTCCGAACCCAGTCACACCCGGGGCAGCAGTCATGGAAGAGGGATACGCTCCGGGGAAACAAGTCGCTTCCGGGATCCGCCGGCGATTATCAGAAAGGTCTTGAGCGACAGCGGGCTACCGTACCCATGACACTCATACTGTCGGCTGTAAGTTCGTGGAGGAATTCGCCACCCCGGGGTGTCGAATATCTCCATCGAGTCACAGCCGACAGTATCACGGAGCGTACAGACGTGCGTGTGGCGGGAACCGGCGCCGCCGCAGGCCGGGCCTTAACACGAGTATACGGGTCGACAGAACTGTTGATAGAATTAGCCTCCGCCGTGCCCGGTGAATATCTATCAGGACTTCTGTCGACCCGTATAT
>JBDGQL010000246.1:0-17242 GCA_042219105.1 Karumarchaeum halophilus (SeqCode)
TAACTCGGAGCGTCGATTATTCCGGGTCAACAACCCCCATCGGCGGGTTTCACCGTCTCGAGTGACCCGTTGGCCGACACGCGGACGCGCTGGTCCGCCTCGACATCCTCGAAGACCAGTTCGGTCCCGTCCGGCCGGCGGACTTCGAGTCGCTCGATCGTTTGCGGGCCGAGCCCGAACTGTAGCGTCCGCGAGGACTGTGAAAAGAAGTTCGACCGGCTGCTCCGGACGCGCGTTATCACGTCCCCATCGCTCGTCTCGACTCGTACTACTGACCCGACGGCCGTCCCGTTCCCGGGGTCGATCTGGACCTGGAGCCAGTTGCCGCCGTCGTCAGCGTTTTCGTACAGTTTGAACCGGTTCGACGTGTCGGCGACGACGACATCGCGGTCGCCGTCCCGGTCGTAGTCGAAGGTCGCGAGGCCGCGGCCGTTCGAGGTGACGAGACCGGCCTCGGTGGCGTTGCGGCGCTCGAACGTGCCGTTCGTGGTACCCTCCCACAGCGCCGGCGCCGTCTCGACGGTTGTGAAACTGCCGGACTCCTCCCGGATCAGGTAGGTCTTGGTCGCGTGGATGGTGTCGAGCGTGCCGTCGTTGTCGAAGTCCTCGATGGCCCCGGACCATCCCCAGCCACCCTGCCGGATGCCGCGGGCTCCGGCGCGGTTCTCGAAGTGCCCGTCGCCGCGGTTGATAAGGAGTGTGTTGCCCCGATTGCGGACCTCGAGTCCGCTGTTGAGCCCCCACACCTGGCTTGGATTCTCGAACTCGATGTTCGTGACGAACAGATCCAGTTTTCCGTCCCCGTTCACGTCCCGGACGACCGACGCCATTCCGTGGCGGTTCGTCTCGGGGAGCTGTCGGCGTTCGAACGTCCAGTTCCCCTGATTCACCAGGAGCGCGTCGTAGCCGTAGTCGTTTGCGACGTGGATGTCGGGCCGACCGTCGCTCGTCAGATCGACCGCACTCGTCGCGAGACTCCACTTGGAGCCGTTCACCTTCGGCCCCTCGACGCGTTCGAAACCGTCCTCGGTGTTCTCATACAGGCGGTTGGGGAATCCGTCCGTCGCCTCGCCGCTCGCGTTCCGCCGCGGGAGCTGGTTGCGCCAGTCGCCGTTCTGGGTGATGAACACGTCCAGATCACCGTCGCCGTCGAAGTCGGCCGCCGACGCGCCGGTTCCCCACTTCAGGGCGGTATCGAACCCGACGTCGGTCCGCTCGAAGGTTCCTCCCCGGTTCGCGAGGAAGATCGGCTCGGCGGATCGGGGGACGAGAATGAGGTCGTCGAAACCGTCGCCCTCGGCGTCGAAAAAGAGCGCCGACTTGATCGGCGGGTACTCGCCGTCGGGCAGCGCTCCCGATTGATCGAACCCCTCGCCGGTGTTTTCGAACAGGACGGGCCGTTCGCCGCCGACCGCGAGCAGGTCCGGCCACCCATCGCGGTCGTAGTCCGTCACGAACGTGCCGCCGTCCGCACTCCCATCGGAGTTGCCCGTCGTCTCGTAAACCAGTCCACAGTCCGTGGCCGTCTCCTCGAACTGGACGGTATCCTGGCCGACGGTCTGCCCGCCGTCCAGCACGTCCGCGACCACGAACCCGCCGAGCGCCAGGACGCCGATGGCGAGGATGCCGATTGCGGTGATCCTGATGCCGATACGCGATCCGGTCATCGTTCTGGATTCGGCGCTGGGAGCGCCCGGAGCGAGCGCGGCGGCATCAGGAACGTCGCACGGTTCGTCACGTCGGTGAACGCCAGGATTCCGTCGTTTTCCTCCGCGACGTCGACCTCCACGTGTTCGCCGTTCATCGCGCGGCGGACGTCGACGAACTCCTCCATGTCGCGCTGCCAGGAGTCGAAATGCAGTCCCGGCGTGTCCGTCGGGTTGAAGTCCCGCCGCATGATCGGCTGCCGGAATTCGTCGTCGCGCGCGTTGGCGATCTTCTGGCCGTGGCCGATGACGTCGGTGTCGGCGTCGTTGACGGCGTCGACGATATCTTCCGACATCCGGCTCGCGCTGGCGAGGTTCTCCCCCACTGTTCCCACGTCATCGCTGTCGTGATCCGGGCTGAACATTCGGTGGGTCCGCTCGCCGTGATCGTGGTCGTACCACGAGTCGAGGTCGTGTTCGAGGCGGGAGACCTGCATCGTCGTCCCGCCGGCGAACGGGCCGTCGCGGATCGTTATCCGGTCCTCCGTGGGAAGTGTGTCGATGTAACCGCTTTTGAACCCCATCGACAGCGGGGCGCTCTCGGGGATGTCATCGTTGTCGTACTTCCGGGCCGGCTGGCCGCGTCCGAAGAACCCGGTTCGACGGTCGGCCACCTCGAAGTAGTCGGCCAGACTGTCGGTGACGGAAATGCCGTTGACGGCCTCCACGTCACCGGTGAGCGCCCGTTCGGCCGCCAGGAGTACCGACCCGTACCCCGCCCCGAGGTGGATGACTGCGTCCGCATCGTCCGCTGTCGGATCGTCCTCCCCGATTGCGTCCATCACCTGTTCGGGGGACGGAAGGTCGATGCCCTCCGGGAGATCGTCGTCGAACCGATCGAAGTACGACGGCGAGTACCCGACGACGAACAACAGTCCCTCGTGCTGGACGGCGCTCTCGTTGCCGCCGGTCCCGCGCTGGTAGGCCCGTTCTATCGTCCGGAACGCGGATTCGACGGTCTCGCGTGCGGCCGCGTCTGGTGGCTCCGGGCCGACGTAATCGAGCAGCAGCATCGTCTGGTGCTGTGGAAGAACCGTGTTCCCGAAGCGATCCCGGACGAGCCAGTCGACCCAGGCGTGCTGGCGCTCCGGGAGCGTTGAGAGATCCGCCGGCCCCGTGGGAAACTGCTGTTCGGTCGGCGTGGGTGTCCCCTGGGCTGAGACTTCCCGGTCGAGGCACGCACTGAGGCCGCTGGCTCCGCCGATCGCCACGGCCGCTTTGATCATCTGTCGTCGGGAAAGCTGTTCGTCGTCGCTCCCGTCATCGTCCGAGGGAGCATCGCGGTGACTGTGTGGACATGGCATGGGTATTGACGTGTGTTATCGTGGTGGCGACCGGCCCGGAAGACGGGTCCGGAACTCGGGGGCCGGCAGTCGTCGACGTGCAGTTCCGTTCATTCCGACCACCGATCCGTGAGCGGATCCAGCGCGGTTTCGGCCAGCGCCGATGGATCGTGCCCGGTCTCGATGCCGGCATCGACTGGTTCGATCGCAAACGCGGCCCTGAGGAGGGCATACGGCGCCCCCGCGCTCCAGGCCTGTGGCACGCAGGAAGAAGCATACGGTTTCGGCGTGGACTCCGGGCCGAATCCACAGAACAGTTCCGGAATGCGGTCCTCCTCGAAGTGCGAACAGGCATCGAGCAGCGACTCCGTCAGTCGGTCGGCCGTGTCGTAAAACCCGTACCGTGCGAGCCCGAGCGCCGTCAGCGACGTGTCGTGTGGCCAGACGCTCCCGAGGTGGTACGAGACGGGACTGTACCCTGCTGCGGACCGTTCGAGGGTGCGGAGCCCCCATCCCGAGAACAGGTCGTCCGACCGCAGCGTCTCCGCGACTGCCGGTGCGTGCGCGTCGGAAACCAGGCCCGACCAGAGACAGTGGCCGACGTTCGAGGTCAGGGTGGGAACGGTGGCACCGTCCCCGTCCTTCGCGGCAGCGTAGAACCCGGCATCAGGCAGCCAGAAGGTTTCGAACGCGTCCGCCAGATAGTCCGCCTTCGCCCGGAGGTCCTCGGCGAGACCAGGAGCGTCGAGAACGCCCTCATGGAGGTCGGCTGCCGCTCGGAGCGCCCGGTAGACGTAGCCCTGGACTTCCACGCTCGCGATCGGGGGACGTGCGACCGTCCCGTCCGGATACTGGACGCTGCCGGGCGTGTCGCGCCAGGCCTTGTGGAGCAAGCCCATCGTCGGGGACTGTTCGTAGTAGAGAAACGGGTCGTCGCCGTGAATGTTGCGGGCGCGGTCGATCCAGGAGAGGGCGGCCTCGAGCGCGTCGGCCAGTTCCTCGACGATGTCGTCGTCGCCGGTCCACAGGTGGTACTCCGCGAGCAGGACGATCCAGAGCGGCGTCGCGTCGATAGACCCGTAGTACGGCGAGTGGGGGACCCGACCCCGTCGTGCAAGTTCACCGGAGCGCATCTCGTGGAACATCTTTCCGGGCGCTTCCTCCTTGGAATCGTCGACGTCCGTGCCCTGGTGTGCCGCGAGATACCGCAGCGTGCCCGCGGCGAGGTCGGGGGCGACGGGGAGCGTTTGATACGCGGTGATGAGCGAGTCGCGGCCAAACACCGTGGCGAACCAGGGCGCCCCGGCGAGTGCCACGGGCCCGTGTTCGGTGTCGACGGTCAGCGCCGAGAGGTCCTCGCCCGCCCGGGCGAACAGCCTGTCGTAGTCCCCCCGGCCGGTTCGGACGGTCGGGACGACGATGGTGTCCGTCCCGGCGACGTCGTCCGGGTCGGACCCTGCGACGTCGAGGTGCCCGCCGTCACCGGCTTGCCGGCCCCCCGTTGCGATCCGCGGCCGGACCTGGAGGGAGATATCGACGCGCTCCTGCGGACCGAGGTCGATATCGAAGATGGCTTCACTCGCAGTGATACGCGCCGGTTCGGCGTCGAACGCCACCGTCGTCGACCGGGTCAGGCGTCCCATGTCGGCAGTCTCGTACCCATAGCTGAACGTGACGCTCCGGCCGTCGACGACGGTGGTCGGATCGCGACCGAGCCGGGAGGCGAACCCCCGGACCTCGAACACGTCCGCGAAGTCGGCCCCGTAGGCGACGGTCACCCGGCTCGAAAACGGGCTGACGGAGTGGTTGACGACCCCGACGCGCTGGACCAGCCCGGCGTCCGCGCCGACTGCCTGGGTGGTCTCGACGACGAGGTCGCTTCGTTTCTGTTCGGTCTCGTCGACGCGGTTGACACCCTCTTCCTCGTCCGTAGCGAGGACGGTCCGGCAGTTCGGGGCGGTTATATCACGCCCCAGCGACGTGAGTTGTGCGTCTTCGACCTCCACCGAGAGTTCGGAGAGATGGCGCGTGTCGCGGTAAAAAAGGCCACCGTCGTCGTCATCGCCCGAGCCCGTCCGAGTCGGGTCGGAGACGAACACGGTGTATCCGTCGATCAGGACGTCCCTGGTCATGGTCTCCCTCCACGTGTGGAACGCCAGCGCGGTCGGTCCGGATCGGGGCTACGCATGGCCTACCCCCATGCGCCGAGCGAAGGATTCCGGCGCGTCGAGGCTCTCGACGGCCTCGGACAACAGACCGTGCATGCGGTCTACCGTTTCCGGGTTCTCCTCCGCTACGTCGTTCCTCTGGCCCGGATCGGTCGCGGTGTCGTACAGCATCGGCCGGTCGTGACACCGGACTGGTTCGCCCTCGAACCGCCAGACCGGGACGTCCGCGTACGGCAGGAACGTCCCCGCCTCCGCGTCGGTTTTCGGCGACTGTGGCAGGAAGATTCCCCTCGTGTCCATCATCGACGTCGAGTGACAGCGTGCCGGTTGCTCCGCATCGCAGGGCCGGTGGTACGTGTAGCGCCCGTCGGTGACGGCGACGCCAGAACCCCACTTGCCGTAGATGGCCCACTGACGGTGGTCGCCCGCCCGGTCACCGGTGACCAGACCGGCGAGGCTTCGTCCGTGGGGGTGGTCTCCCGCGTCGGTCGCGCCCAGAAACTCCAGGATCGTCGGGTGCAGATCCACCGCAGCCGTCAGCTGGTCCACCCGCCGCGAGTCGGCGTCCGGGTGATGGATCATCAGCGGCACCCGGGCGAGCACGTCGTACATCGGCATGTGCATCTTGCCGACGTACCCGTGATCGCCGAGCGCGTACCCGTGGTCCGACGTGACCACGACCGCGGTCTCATCCCGGAGGTCGCGGTCGTCCAGTTCGTCCATCACCCGGCCGAACCACTCGTCGACCATCGTCACTTTCCCGGCGAACTGCGAGCGGGCAAACGCCAGTTGCCGTTCGCTGATCGAGCCCTGTCCGTCCTCGACCGTTCCCCACCGTGGCCAGAAGGACAGCTCCGGATCCCGGGGATTCTCGTCGGTGTACATCGACGCGTACGGTTCCGGACAGTGGAACGGCTGGTGGACGTCGAAGCTGTCGACGTAGCAAAACCAGTCGTCCCACGCGACGTCGGCCACGAACTCGGCCGCACGCGAGAACACCTGTGGCGCGAAGAACTCCTCTTCTTCATCCGGGTCGAACTCCGCGACGTTCCGTGCGTACTGGGCGCGGTCCATGAACTCGACGCCGCCGGCGTCCTCCGCTCCTGCCTGGGAGAGGAGACGGTCCCCGGGGGTCCGCGGGTGAGCCTTCCAGGCGTCGAACTCGTGGCCGCGGACGAACTCGAAGGCGTTGAAATCCTCGAAGTACCCACTGGAGCCGTGCTGGAAGTAGTGGTAATGATCGGTGAGGAGCTGGGTGAACGTCCCCGTGTCGCGTGCGGCCAGCGGAAGGGTCGTGTCGAACGGTTCGATCGGTCCCCAGCCCCGCCACGGAAACTCCTGGACGCCGGCAAGCCACTCCCGGCGCGTGGGCATGCAGAACATGCTGCCGGCGTAGTGGGCGTCAAACACCGTCGCCCGCCGGGCGAACCGGTCCAGGTTCGGCGTTGCCACCGGGTAGTCCACGACACTGGGCTGGTCGGCGTACGCGCCGAGCATGTCCCGGCGGAGGCTGTCGATGGAGATCAGGAGGAGGTTCACGGCCTCACCTCCGAGAGCGTCTCGCGGAGATCCTCGTGTGTGGCCGCGGTGTGGAGCTCGCCGTCAACCACGAAAAACGGCGTCGTTCGGCAGGTTCCACACCGCTCCAGACAGGGCATCGCCCGCGCCTCGATGCCGGCCCCGAACCGTTCGCTGTCGGGCGACGGACGGTTGTTCACGCAGTACTCGACGACGGGTCGGGACGCCGCCGACTCGTGATCGGTGTCGTCCGGCGTTGCCGGCGCTCCGCAGTCGTCGGAGCCCTCCGGTGACCCGCCGTCGGGCAGGACGGGGCTTTTTATGTTACCGGCCGTCCTGTTCGTACACGACGAATGGAGAGCGCCCCATTCCGACAACGACTGCTTGAGCGCGTGTGTGAACGTCGCGCGGCACTCACGATTGCGTTTGTTTTTGCGGGACTGCTCTTCTCGGTGTCGATTGCCATCTTCCTGTTCGCGGACGTCTCCCCCAGCTCGAACATCATCGCCCTCGTCGATGCGGTGCTCAGCGGGATCGTCCTCGTTTCCTCCGGGTTCGTCCTGCGCACCTGCAACCGCTTCCAGCGAAACGAGTGAGCGCGTCACGATCACGGGCGCCCGACGACCCGGGCGTTCGCCGGAACGGTGGCCAGTCATGCCCGATCACCTCCGTCGGGCGTTGGTTCCTCGGCGAGCGGTTCGCTGTCCCAGTACTCGCTTTCGGGGTCGGCCCGGTAGCAGGCGACGCCATGGCGCTCGCCGGTCTCGATGGTCGGCGGCGGCTGGTCGACGCAGTGGTCCCGTGCCTCCGGACAGCGCGTGTGGAACCGACAGCCCGAGGGGGGGTCCGTCGGATCCGGAATGTCGACACCACGGATCGGGGGATCCTCGATCCGGCCGCGCTTGACTTCGAGCTCCGGCGTCGCCCACTTGAGAACCTTCGTGTATGGGTGCTGTGGATCTGAGAGGACCTCCTCGCAGGGTCCGAACTCGACGATCTCGCCGAGGTACATGATCGCCAGCCGTCCGTCGGCCTGCCCGGCCAGGTAGCGCGCGTTCGAGAGGTTGTGCGAGATGAACAGAAACGAGGTGTCGAACTGGGCCTGTAGCTCGAGCATCAGGTCCATCATCTCGACGCGCAGTGAGACGTCGAGTGCCGAGACCGCTTCGTCGGCGAGAATCAGATCCGGCTCCATCAGGAGCGCGCGGACGAGAGCGGTCCGTTGCTGTTCGCCGCCCGAGAGCTGGTGGGGATACCGGTAGGCGTAGTCGTCCGGTGGCGTCATCCCGACCGCTTCGAGCATCCCGAGGATGCGGGCCTCCTTCTGTCTGCGGGACGTGTCTTTCTCCCAGCGATCGAGCGGCTGCAGAAGCGTCGATATGACGGTCTGGTTGGGGTTGAGCGAACTCCCGGGATCCTGGTGGATGATCTGTAGCGAGCGGCGGATCTCGTTGTAGCTGATGTCGACCTCGCCCTGGCCGTCCTTGGCGTCCCAGACGTCCTGGCCACGAAACCGGACGGTCCCGTTCGTCGGGCGCTGCAGACCGATGGCCGTCTTTCCGAGCGTGGTCTTGCCACAGCCGGATTCGCCGATGATGGCGACGACCTCGTTTTCGGGGATGTCGAGCGTGGCGTCGTCGACGGCGTGGACCGTCTCCGGTTCGCCGAGAAAATCGAGCGCGCTCCGTCGGTTTTCGAAGTGGACGTCGACGTCCTCCAGCGAGACCACGATGTCCTCGCTCATAGCGATCCCTCCTCGCCAGTCGACTGATTCGGCGGCTCCGCCCTCGTCCCGGAGGCGTCCTCGCTTGCGGCGACTGCGAGGGGTACCGCCTCGGAGGACTCCTCGGGGTAGTAGCAGGCGACCCGGTGTTCGCCGGACAGGTGATCGTATGGCGGGTGCTCCTCGCGACACCGGGCGTCGGCGAGGGGACAGCGGTCGGCGTAGGAACAGCCCGTGGAGACGTCGACCGCGTCCGGCGCCTCGCCTTCGATGGGGCGTATCTCGTCGTACGGGGTGGCCAGGTTCGGGACTGAACTCAACAGCGCGCGCGTGTACGGGTGTTTTGGCGATCCGATGATGTCCTCGGCCGGGCCCACCTCGATCAGGTCGAAGGGGTACATCACCCCGATCCGATCGGCGATGTTGGCGACCAGCGGCAGATCGTGTGAGATGAACAGGATCGTCAGTTCGTACTTGCGCTGGAGCTTCTTGATGAGGCTGAGTATCGACCGTTGCATCAGCAGATCGAGCGCCCCCGTCGGTTCGTCCATGACGAGCACCTCCGGTTCGAGCAACAGCGCGAGCGCGATGAGCGCGCGCTGGCGCATTCCTCCGCTGAGTTCGTGGGGGTAACTCGAAAGCACCTGCTCGGGCTCCAGGTAGAGATCCGAGAGGAGCTGGCGGGCCCGTTCCATTCCCGTCTCGCGGTCCGCGTCGTGAGCCGAGAGCGTTTCGAGAAAGTGCTGACGGATGCGGAGCGTCGGGTTGAACGAGTCGAGTGCCCCCTGGAACACCATCGCGATGTCCTCCCAGCGGACCTGTCTGAGTTCCTCCGGGGAGAGATCGAGGACGTCGATTGGCTCTCGCCCCTCCGGATAGTACGTGACCGAGCCGGTCAGGACGCCCGGGTCCTCCACCGCGTCGAGCATCGAGGCGGCCAACATCGACTTGCCGGAACCGCTCTCGCCGACGAGGCCGAAGATCTCCTCGCGACGCACGGTGAGGTCGACGTCGTTCAGAACGCGAGCGACCCCCCTGTCCATCTCGAACCGGACTCGTGCGTTCTCGACCTCGATCACGACGTCGTCGCTCGCGCCCATTTAGCGGTCACCTCCGGCCGCCTCGGACTCCTCGTCGGCGATGACCGAGGATTTCCGGGCCCGCACGCGGGGGTTGAAAATGCGGTCCGCCCCCTGGGAGAGCAACACGAGCCCCAGCGAGAGGATGAGAATGGTGAGCATCGGCACGAGAAGCGTGTAGGCCAGATCCCAGGAGTACAGCGCGCCGGAGTTGCGATAGGCGCGGTTCATCTGGACGCCCCAGTGGGTGTTGTTGAACGGCAACACGCCGAGGAAATAAAGCGCCACCGAGCTGAACACGACGATGCGACCGGCGTTGACGAAGTTGATCGTGATGTATGGCATGATGTTGGGAACGATGTCCCGGAGGATGATCGTCGGCGTCCGCAACCCCAGCGTCCGGGAGGCCTCGACGTAATCGGACTCGCGCAGGGTCAGCACCTGCGACCGGATGGACCGGCCGAGACCGGCCCACACGTTGATCGTCAGAACGATGCCGACCACCCACGGATCCCGGGGCTGGAAGATGACCGCGACGACGATCGCCAGTGGCAGTCCCGGGATGGCAGTCGCCATGTCCATGATCGTCGTGAGTATGCTGTCGAGTCGTCCGGCACGATAGCCCGAAAGGGTCCCCAGAACCGTCGCGACGCCCGTGGCGAACACGCCACCGGAGAAGATCATCTCGAGCATCGGCGGCGCCGCGTGGACGATCAGGCTGATCATGTCCTGGCCGAGGCCGTCGGTCCCGAGGGGGTGTTCCATCGTCTGGAAGGGCCGGGTGTGGAGCATACCCTGATTTGGCTCGGGCGGGGGGACGATCATCACACCGACGGTCCCCATCAGCAGGAACCCGAGGAGAATGAGGACGCCGATTCGGGTGCGCCAGTCGTTCCACACGATGCGGGCCGGCGAGAGGAAATAGAGATCGGCCCGGTAGCCGAGGCGCTCGCGGGCCGACCGGCGATCGACGTCGTAGGTCCGGAACGGGGTGTTTTCGTCCTCGTGATCGTCCGCCTCGTCAGTAGGTTTCACGTGTCTCACCTTCGCTGGCGCGTGGGTCGATCAGTCCGTACGTCAGATCCGCAAAGAGGATCGCCAACACGATGGCCGTCGTGATGATGATGAACGCCCCCATCATCAGCGGGTAATCGCGGGCGTCGATCGCCTGGAACATGTAATAGCCCACGCCCGGGTACGTGAAGATCTGTTCTAAGATGACCGTCCCGCCGAACATCGTCCCGATGGAGATCATCAGCGTCGTGTACAGCGGGAGCACGGCGTTCCGGCCGACGTACTGGAAGGCGATGTGTCGGCCCGGTAGACCCCGTATCTCCGCGGCCCGGAGATAGTTCTCCCCGAGGACGTTGATGCTGTTGCCACGCATGGCGAGTGCCTGAAATCCGAAACGGGTCAGTACGAACGACAGCACCGGCAGCGTGGCGTGGTACAGGGCATCGAGGAGAAAGTTAATCGAGAGACCTGGCTGAACCCCCTCGCTCAAGCGCCCCCCGGTCGGGAACAGTTGCCACTGGAACCCCAAGAGAAACAGAAACAGGATCGCCAGCACGTAGTAGGGAATCGAGTTGAACAGGATCGAGCCCGTCGACAGCGTGTAATCGAACCCCGTTCCCTCCTTGTAGGCCATGAGCGCACCCAGACCGATCCCGATGCCGAACGTAAAAAACAGGGCGATCGCCATGACGAACAGCGTCCACGGCAGGGCGTCGATCAGGATCTTGCTGACCGGATCGCCGTACCACGTCGACTGTCCGAGATCCCCCTGGAAGACCGAACCCACGTAGGAGACGTACTGCTCGAGGATGCCCTTGTCGGGATTGATCTGGGCGCGTGCCTCGATTATCGCGTTGATCGCCTCGGTCGACATCCCCGGATTCTGCTGGCGTAACTGTCCCCTCATGTAGTCCAGTGGTCCGCCGGGGATGAGTCTGATCATCACGAACGTGAACGTGACTGTCGCATAGATGGTGAGCACTGCTCGGCCGAACCGCCTGATTAACCAATGCATCGAAATCGTGTTGTAATACGTCTCCGAATGGCTCCGCGTTCTCCGTGGATACTTGTGTCGCTTCGGCGGACCGGCCTCACTCCGTCATCGGGGTGATCTTGCCCTCCTGGAGCGGCCAGGCCAGGTGCGTCGGTGGGTTGACCGACATCCACTTGTTGTCGCTCGCCGGCACGTCCCACCTCTCGGTGTTGTACCAGACTGCGCCGATCTTCTCCATGATCGGGAGGATGGGCACTGCCTGGTTGACCGTCCAGGCGAGTTTGACGACGGCCTGCGTAGCCTCCTCCCCGGACAGGTTGGGTAGTTTGTTCGTCTCCTCGGTGATGTTGACCTCCTGGAGGTTGCCTTCAGTGTCCCCGACCGGCATCGGCACCTCGAACGTGTCCGGGACGTTCGCGTCGCCGGCCTGTCCACTCTGTGTGATGGCACGGAAGCCGAAAAACGGGTGTGGTCTGCCGCCACCCCACCACTGGGGCGTGATGTCGAACTCGCCGTTGGGGCGGGTCTGGCCGTTCCAGGTCGGCGCGTCCACGGTCTGGAAGTTCGTCTCGAACCCGAAGTTATTCAGCTGTGAGTTCAGGGTCTGGCCAGCGTTGACCCAGTCGGTCCAGCCGCCGGGGTACACCAGATCGAGGCTGACCGTGTTGCCGTCGGGGCCCTGCCAGGTGCCGCCGCTCTTCGAGTACCCGGCGCTCTCGAGTACCGTGGTGGCTTTGTCCGTGCTCGTCTCGTAGGCAGTCAGCTTACTGAACGTGTCGCCGAGCCAGCTCTTCGGGACGCCTTTGCCGCCTCCGGAGATGCCCGTCGGGGTGCCGACGGGCTCCTTGAAGTTCAGCCCCGCCGCGTTCTTCGCGATCGTCTTCCGGTCGGCGATGTACGCGATCGCCTTGCGGAACGCTTTCCGCTTGATGTGTGGGTTGCTGTAGTTCCAGAACAACCCGTGCCCGTTGAGGTTGCTCGTAGGGTTGATCTGGAAGGACCCGGGTAACTGCGAGAGGGCGTCCTCCGAGAGGACGATCGGGCCGATGTAGTCGGTGGTCCCGCTGATACCCATCTGGAGGATACCCTGGTTGCCGGTCGTCCGGGTGGCCTCCCACGAGACGCCCTCGAGAACGTCGTAGGCCGGGTGGCCCTCGTGGGCTGGCCCCCGGAACGCGCGGGTCGTCGCCTCCTCTACGGTGAAGGGGCCGAGGCCAGTCGCCGGCCCCTCGAACGACGCGACCTGACCGCGGACGCTCTCCGTCCCCGTGGGCGTACCCGACTCCTCGAACTGGTTGACGAACTTCCCGTAGATGGACTTCTTCGTGTTCAGCCTCCGGCCGGCGTAGGCGCCCAGGGCGATCTCCCGGTTCTGTGTTGAGAGGGTGAGTTCGGCCTCGGTGTCGCTGGCCACCGATGCGCTGTCGATGACGTCGGCAGGGGGCTGTTCCATGAAGATGTCCATCTTGACCTGGGTCACGACGTCCTCTGCGGTCAGCGCGTCGCCGTTGTGCCAGGTCACGCTATCATCGACGGTGATGGTCATCGTCGTGCCCTCGACGGTGATGTCTTTGAACACCGGAGAGGGGACGAAGGTCGCGTCGGACTGTCGGAAGCCGACCATGTACGTCTGGACCCAGTTCCGGGACGCGCCAGCCTGACTGGCCGGGTTGTAGTTGTTCCAGTGAACGTTCTCGGGCACGCGGTCCGTCGGGGTGCTCCAGGTGCTGTCGACGAGGTCTCTCGGCGTTGCCGTCGGGGTGCCACCATTGCCCGGCGTGTCGGTACCGTCTCCGCCACCCGGTGTGTCCGTCTCTCCCTCTGTCGGGGTGTCCGTGTCGTCTCCGTCTCCACCACAACCCGCGAGACCTGCCGTCACGACGGCCGTCGCACCGACCCCCAGGTTGCGGAGCAGTTCTCGACGCTTCTCATCCGGAACATCGCTGCGGTCTGGTCCAAGCGACATAGGCTAACATCTATACCGGATAATATATAAAGTTTGTGTATAACCACTACGCTGAGTGGTTTATGTGAATCCGAATTGGGCGTGCTTTCGCTCGCCGATGTTCTATTGTGGTCAATAGCGCCCAATTTATATATATACTAACAACTATCGGCGGGTGTCGGCGTCCCCGCATCAACGGACCTATTTTACACGGAGAGATCCTGTAAATGCCAAAATAGGCGTTTTCGACTGAGTACGTGGACTCAAAGACGCCCGGACGCCGTCCGCCGACCCGGGTATCGGACGGAGACGGCGCGTTGCCGAACGGCCGGAGCGAGTAGGACCACTATCGCGAGTGGTTGCAAAGCTATAGGTGGATGCGACGTGATAATACGCCAAATGACGGCCTATGCAATGGCGCCGGAGTTCGATCCGGGCGAGGCGACAACCGTCTTCGACCCGCCTGGAACCGGCGACGGCCACTGGATCGGTGCGCCGTGCGTCCACGAGCACGACGAAACGACGTATCTCGCGGTGCGCGAGCGCGTTCCCGACGAGCGCGGGCGGGCGGTAATCGTCCACGAACGGACCGGCGACCTCGAGTACGAACCGGTAACCCGGATCACGGCAGCGGAACTGGGTGTCACGAGTATCGAGCGACCGGCGCTCGTAACCGACCCGAGGACGCGGCGGCTCGAACTGTTTCTGCCAGTTGACCACGGGGCGAACCAGTGGACGATCCGGAAGCTGGCGCCCGCGGACCGGCCCGAGGAGTTCGATCCGTCGACGGCGCGCGACGTGCTCCGACCGAAGTCGGGCGGGAGTGATCGTGCGACCGTCAAGGACCCGTACGTCATCACCGTGGGCGGTCGGTACTACATGTTTTATTCGGGCCACGACGGCCGTTCCGAGCAGGCCCACCTCGCGACGAGCGTCGACGGCGACACGTGGGACCGGATACCCGGAAACCCCATCGTCGGACGCCAGCACTGGCACGATCATCATACCCGGATTACCTGTGTCGTCCCCGCCGGGGACACGCCGGTGTGGCAGGTGTTCTACGACGGGAGCGGGCTGACCGACGAGGGCCGGACCTGGAACCTCCGGACCGGACTCGCCGTCTCACAGGACCTCGAAACGTTCGTCGACACGACACCGGACGGTCCCGTCTATCAGGCGCCGACGTCGGACGCTAACACGGGCGTCGAGACGTTTGCGACGTGTCGCTATCTTGACGTCATCGCGCGCCCCGAGGAGTGGGAGGTTTTCGCCGAGGTCGCCCGTGCCGACGGCGCTTTCGAACTTCGCTGGCAGCGAGTCGCGCGCGAG
Source organism: Karumarchaeum halophilus (SeqCode) (assembly GCA_042219105.1). Classification (GTDB taxonomy): domain Archaea; phylum Halobacteriota; class Halobacteria; order Halobacteriales; family Hikarchaeaceae; genus CAYSJP01. The sequence goes on from JBDGQL010000246.1 coordinate 14,760, forward strand.
TCGCCCCCCCAAGAGAAGTCAAGGAGTGACTAACAGAACGATGGACGAGAGCGAAATCGTGGACCAACTCCAGGAGATTGGCTTGACGAAGTACCAGTCGCTGGCCTACGTGGCGGCGGTGAGGCTCGGCACTGCGACTCCCAACGAACTCTCCGACGCCTCCGAGGTTCCGCAGGCTCGCATCTACGGCGTCATCGACGAACTCCGCGAGATGGCCCTCGTCGAGGTCCAGGAGCGCAGTCGGAGCAAGGAGATCCAGGCACCACCCCCCGAGGCAATGCTCGAACGGTTCAAGGAGCGCCACATCGAGTCCTTCAGCAACCGGATTCACACGATCGCTTCCTCGCTGGACCAGATGCACGAGAACGAGCGGTCTTCGGGCGGGTTCGTGACAATGGTACGCTTACAGGAGTCGGCGCTCAGACACATACGCCAGGCGATCGAGGACGCCGAGTGGTGGCTGACGATGGCGCTACCGGTCGACCTCTACGAGAAGGTGACCGAGGAGGTGCAGAGAGCGGTCACCCGCGGCGTGAGCGTCCGGCTCGTCGTCAACGGCAACGACGCCCGGGACGTGGACCCCAGGCCGGGCGTCATGGGACCGGACTTCCCCGACGATATGGCCGTCCGGCACCGTCCGAGCATCGACACGTACGCCTTCGCCGACCGGTCGTACGGCATCTTCAACAGCAAACACCCACAAGAAGAGGTCCAGCCCTACATCATCACCCAGGAACACAACCTCGTGTTGCTCTTCCAGCACTACGCCGAACAGATCTGGACGGGCTCGGAGGTGATCGAGCCGGACGGCGGGCTCCCCCGATGCTACCCGGATCCCTGGCGGCTCATCGTGGATCTCAAGGAGCAACTCGACACGCAAACCCCGCTGATCGCGGAGGTAGAGGGCCGCGAGACGCACACGCGACGCCCCGGACGCTGGACCGGCCGGATCGTCGACTACGGAATAAGCGGGCCCGTCACGGCCAACTTCTCGTCGGTGGTTCCGACGACCGCTGAACTGTCCGTCGAAACCGACGATGGCACGGTCTCCGTCGGCGGCTGGAAGGCGACCATCGAGGACGTCGCGGCCGACGGAATACGCGTCCGTCACGCTTGATGATATACACCCGGACGTGATTTGCGTAAGCCGTGTCGTCACAAACCCAGGGTATCACGAGCCGAACGCATTGATCTGGTGTCGTGGCGCTTCACAGAGTCACGTCCGGGTGTATAGGGACGGCCACACGTCACTTCGGACGACACGGATCCGGAGTCTTGATTAGCCACGGATGTGATGGTAGGTGCCAGGATGACGGACGCCGATGGCGTCGAGGAAGTCAGAGCGACGTTCGAGGAACAGTTCGGGGTGGCGCCGGCGGCGACCGCCGTCGCGCCGGGGCGGGTCAACCTGATCGGCGGGCACGTCGACTACAACCACGGCATCGTCCTGCCGGCGGCGATCGACCGCTTTACTATCGCGGCCGTCCGCCCCAGGGACGACGACCGCATCAGCGTCCACTCGGTGACCGTCGACGAGACGGTCGAGGGGTCCATCGGCGAAGATCGGGAGGGGTGGGACGCCTACGTCGTCGGGACCGCGACCGTGCTGTCCGAAGACGTCGACCGAATGGCCGGTGCCGATCTGGTCATCGGGGGCGACATGGTGATGGGCGCGGGGCTCTCTTCGTCCGCGTCCCTCGAAATGGCGGTCGCGGGGGCGCTGAACGCCGTCCACGATCTGGGCCTCTCCCGGGAGGAACTCGCCGACGTCGGATGGCGCGCGGAGAACAGGGAGGTCGGAATGGCCTGTGGGATCATGGACCAGTTCGCCAGCGCGCTCGGCCGCGCCGACCACGTCCTCCGGATCGACTGCCGGTCCCGCAACGTCGAGCAGATCCCCTTCGACAACGCCAGCGCGAAACTCCTCGTCATCGACACGAACGTCTCCCACCAGTTGACCGAGTCGGGGTTCAACGACCGGGTCCAGGAGTGTCACGACGCGACGGCGCGGCTGGATGCACTGTTGGGCAAGCGAGTTCGTACGCTCCGGGACGTCACCCCCGAGGAGGTCACAGCCCACGTCGACGACCTCGAATCGCCGCTCGAGCGCCGGGGCCGCCACGTCACGACCGAGATAGCGCGGGTGCGAGCGGCAGCGGACGCACTCAGTGCGGGGGACATCGACGAGGTCGGCTCGCTCATGTGCGAGGCACACCGCAGCCTCCGCGACGACTACGAGGTGAGCTGTGCGGAGCTGAACGCCGTGGCCGACATCCTCGCCGACCGACCGGGCGTCCGCGGCTACCGGATCGTCGGCGCCGGGTGGGGCGGCAGCGTCGTGGCCCTCGTCGACCCCGACGAAATCGCGACGGTCGCCGCCGACGTCGAACGCGAGTACCGCGAGCGGACCGGAATCGAGGCCGACACCTACGCCTTCGAAACGGCGGACGGACTCAGGATCGTTGGGTGAACTGCTCTTATAC
>JBDGQL010000260.1:0-16917 GCA_042219105.1 Karumarchaeum halophilus (SeqCode)
GTGAGCATCGCCTTCAGTTGCTCCCGGGAGAAAAGCGACGTGGGGCGGTCCATGTGGACGCCAATCTCGCCCGAGAAGAGCCGCATGCCGGCGCGCTGGACGGGCTCCGGGAGTTCATAGCCCGCCCGAACCAGCCCGCCCAGCCGCTGGTCGCGCCGGAGTTCCGTGCGCCAGCCCGCCTCGTAGTCGGCGAGCGTCTCCGGGCGCCGGGGATCGACCTCCCGGGCCGCGACGTCCGCTGCGGTCATTCCATACAGGATCCCACCGCCGGTGAAGGGCTTGGTCTGGCCGGCGGCGTCGCCGATCAGGAGTCCCCGCCGGGTCGTCGTCTCCTCGGGCGGGCCGATCGGGATCGCCCCCGAGCACCGACGGTCGATGTCGGCGCCGTACTCGGAAACGAGGTCGTCGAACCGTGCCGGCACGTCCTCGCCAGGGGCGGCCGCGAGTCCGTACTCCACGCCCGCATCGCCTCGCGGGATGCGCCAGGCGAAAAACCGGGGCACGTTCAGGTGGACGTCGACGAAATCCTCCTCGTCCGGTTCCGGATCGAACCCGAGAACCCCATGCAGGAGTTCCCCGGGATCCGGCAGGCCGAGTTCGTCCCGCACCCGCGAGCGCGGGCCGTCACAGCCCGCGACCATCCGCGCCGCTACCGTGGAGGTACCGTCGGGGGCTTTCACCGCGACCTCGACGTGATCCTCGTGCTCGTCGACGCCGGTGACGGTGTGGGCCTCCCGCACCGTGGCGCCCGCCTCGCGGGCCGCCGCCGCGAGTCGCTTGTCGAGTTTCACGCGGTCGATCGCGTTCGAAATCGGTTCGTCCTTGTAGAAAGGGTACTCGGCGGAGTCGGGGCCGCCGAGGTGAAACCGCGCGCCGTAGATGTCGTTCTGGAACAGGTCCGCCCGCGTACCTTCGGGGGCGTACTCCCAGATGTCGAGACTGACGTGGCCCGAACAGGCGAGCGGCTTCCCGATCTCACCTCGTTCGAAAACGACGACGTCGTGACCCCGGTCGGCCACCTGCCGGGCGAACCGGGATCCACCGGGGCCCGCTCCGACGACGACGAAGTCGTGCATACTGCCACGTGACGCCGCCCAGAATCAATACCCTATCGGTCGCGGAATATAAACGGGTACGCGGCGTAACTTCACACATGGACGATATGCACGACACCAGCGGTCACGGCAGTATCGAGAATCCGGACGCCAGATTCCGGGAGGTGACCGCAGTATGAACATTCGCGAGATCGGCCGCAGCGTCGGGGAGACGGTCGCCGAGAACGTCGGGCGCGCGGCGGGTCGCCTGCAGGAAGCGACGCCCCTCTCCGCGGACGTGCTCGAATCCGAGGACGCCTATCTCGTCGTGTTCGACGCCCCAGGGGCAACAGCGAGCGACATCCAGGTGCGCTACGAGGAGGGCGACGTGCTCGTTCGGATCGACCGGTTCCGCGAGTTCCGCGAGGACTTCGAGATGCGCTACCCGGGCCGAGGACTCGCCCTCGATGGATCCGTGGAACTCCCCGATGACGCGGTGGTCGACCCCGACGGAGCGACCGCCACCCTCCGGGACGACGGGACGCTCGCGGTCGAGGTTCCGAAGCGTGATGAGCCGATCGACGGAGGCGACGAGAACGACGGCGAAGTTACCGAAGACGACGGCGAAGACATCGAAGACGACGCGTAGCGATCCGCGAACACAGTTGCAACTGACCCCATCACTCGGGATCGACGTCGGTGTCGACGACGCGATCGGGCGTGTCGGGGGGGCGCCAGTCGGTCGTCAGTTCGAGCAACTGGACGAGTATTTTCGCCGTTGCGCCCCAGACCGTGTAGCCGCCGACGTGAAAGAAGTGGACGCGGACGTCACCGAACTCCGGGTGCGTCCGGCGCTCGGCCTCGTAGTTCGCGGGATCGACGAGTCCTGATACCGGGAGAACCGCGATCTCCGCCACCTCGCGCTCGTCGGGTTCGTACGCGCGGTCGGGAACGTGAGCAACGAAGGGCCGGACTGCGTACCTGCTCACGGTGTGGATGTCGTCGATCCGGCCGACGATATCCGCCTCCTGCGGGCGAAGGCCGATCTCCTCGCGCGCCTCCCGGAGGGCTGTCTCCCGGAGAGTCGCGTCGCGGGGCTCATGGGCGCCGCCGGGAAAACTCATCTGTCCGGGGTGCTCGCCGAGGTGGTCGGCACGCTTCGTGAACAACAGGTGTGGTCCCTGTCGGGCGAGCACCGGCGCGAGGATGGCCGCCTCTTGCGTGGCGTCCGTGACCGGGGCGGCCTCGTGGTCGGTGACCCGGTCGAAATCCATACTGGTCGATCCGTCCCGCCCGGTCTTAACTCCGCCGTCGGTCACGACGCCTCAAGGCTATCCAGAAGGCGCTCGCGGATCGGATCGACCTCGACCGGCCCCAACGCTTCCACGTCGTAACAGACGTCGACCAGGAACTCGGTGCGGTCCCGGTCGCTCTCCGAGATGGCTTGTCGGGCGTCGTCCGACAGCTGCTCCCGGGCGGCGTTCGCGAGGCGCTCGGGATCGATCGCGCGCTCGGGTACGTCCATCATGTGGGGGAGATCCTCGGCGTGGTTCGGCAGCGACGGGAGCGCGGCGGGCCCCGGCGCGAGCAGCGTCGCCCCCTCGTGTTCGACCGTCAGGAGGTAGTACTCCCGGCGGGCCGCCTCAATCCGCTCGTCCAGATCCCCCGGGTCGAACGTCATTCCCTGGCGGGCGGCGACATTCTCGATCGCCTCGTGTAACTCGGTCGGCGTGAGGCCACCGAACAGGTCCGAGATGCCGGCGAGTTCGTCGGGCGTGAGGTCCATGTTCGGGATTAGATCTCGCCCGACAGCGCCGCAAAGACGCGGTCCCTGAACTCCTCGCGAGTGAGACCCGAGTCCTCGCGAAGCCCCTTCATATGGGGGATCGACAGCTGGCCGCCGCCCATGCGGGCGTGGCCGCCTGCCTGGGCCATTGGAATGTCATCGACGACGGACTCGAGGGCCTCGCCCATGTGTACGCGGTCGTCCCGCGAGCGTCCCGAGACGTGGATCGTCTCCGAGTCGTCGTCGTCGCCGAACACGACGACCGCCTCGACGCCCTCGAGGCCGAGAAGTTCGTCCGCCGCCTGCGGGATCGCGTCGAGGTTCGACACCGATCCCACGTCCGCAATCGCGAAGGGAGATCGGAGTTCGCGCTCGGTGATCGCCTTTGCCCTCGTGTCGAGCACCTCCGCGTCGACAGAGGGGTTCGCGATCCGATCCAGCAGATTCCCATCGACTGCCTCATAGAGGTACGCACTCGCGGAGAACTCGGCGGGCGAACAGCCCTTCGTGAGGTTGTTCGTGTCCGACTGGATGCCGTACATCAGCCCGGTCGCGATGTTAGTCGGGAGGCGCTGGTCCGGATCGCTGCTCCCGTCCTCCGCGTTGTCCGGCTCGAACCCGAGATCCTGGAAGTACTCCGCGATGATCGTCGCACAGGCGCCGTACTCGGTCCGGACGTCGGTGTATTCGGTCCCGGCCCCGCCACCGGGGTGGTGGTCGACGACGGCGTATGGGGTGATCCGCCCAGCGGCCTGAATACCGCGAGGCTCGTTGTGGTCGACCAGAACCACCTCGCCGTCGATTTCTGCCGAGGAGGAAACGTTCGTGGCCTCCATTTCCAGCACGGTCCGGAACGCGCGGTTCTCCTGATGGCGGATCTGTCCGGGGTAGTACAGCGTCGCGTCAGTGTCCACGCCGTCCGCGATGTGGGCGACCCCGAGTGCGGTCGACATCGCGTCCGGATCCGGGTTTGGGTGCATCAGGACGGCGATCTCATCGAGGTCGGCGATGGCGCGCCTGAACTTCCGTCCGGACGGACGGAGATACCGCCGGAGCAGGAACGCGGCGACGGCGAGGCCGACGAGAACGAGGACGACGATGGCGGCGGCGAGGAGCGGACTGTCCCCCGCGAAGGACACTAAACGGTCGAGTAGTCCGGAAAGCTGAGTCACCGGCGCCCGCGCCATACCAACCGTGTTCACGCCTAGCAGTAAAAGCTTCCTCATACAGTCATCATCGTACGGTCAGGTTCGGGTGCCGCGCGTCCCATGTTAGCTCCTGTACGCCTCGATCGCCTCCCGGTACCCCTCACGGAAGGTTGGGTACGTGAACGCATAGCCCAGATCCCGGAGCTTGTCGTTCACACACCGCTTCTGTGCCCGGATTCGGTCACGAGCCGTCGGGGAGAGGTCGGCCCCGGCCAGGCGCTCCTCGACGGACTGTTTTGGCGGCGGATCCCGGCCCGCCTCGGCCGCGAGCCAGTCCGCGAAGGCGTGCTTGTCGACCGGCTCGTCGTCGACGACCAGCACGACCTCCCCACGAGCGCGGTCGCGATCCAGGAGAAACCGGACCGCTCCGGCCGCATCCTCGCGGTGGATCATGTTCAGGTACCCCGCCGTGACGGGGCCATCGAGGTAGCGCTCCAGCCGGTACCGGCCGGGACCGTACAAGCCGGCAAAGCGGGCGACGGTCCCCTCGATGCCGCCTTCGGGAGCCTCCTCCAGCGCGACCTGCTCGGCCTCTGCGAGGACACGGGTCTTCTCGGTGCCCGGATCGAGCGGCGTCTCCTCGTCGACCCGGTCGCCGTCGTGGTCGCCGTAGACGCCCGTCGAGGAGGTGTAGACGAGCCGTTCGGGGGGGGACTCGCGCGCCCCGAAGGCCTCGATAGCTGTCCGGAGTCCCCTCACGTAAATCTCGCGGGCCGCGTCCGCGCCGCGGCCGCCGGAACTCGCGGCAAAGACGAGGGCGTCGACGTCGGGAACCGAGGCGAGGGCGTCCGCGCTGGTGACGTCAGCTCGAACGCCCCGAAACCCCGCGGACTCGATCGCGTCGAGACCTTCCGCGGAGCGACGGACGCCGATCGGGTCGTGGCCCGCCGCACGGAGCTGGCGACCCAGTTCCAGCCCGACGTACCCACACCCCAGAATGGCGACGCGCATCAGTCCATCAGCTCGGTTCTGAGCGCCGCGTACTCCCTGAGGCGCATCGGGTACCGGCCCTCCATTTTCGCCTGGATCTCCTTTGGATCGAGGTTCGTATCGAGGCTCGCCGTGAGACGCTCGACGTCGGTGACGGCGGCCGACATCGCGAACAGGAGTTCGTCGCGGGCGTCGGCGGCGATGGCCTCAGCGTTGCGGTCGTCGGTGAGCGCGAGGATCGGGGCGACCTCCGTCAGGTGCATGCGCCCGACTATCTCGACGTCGCTCGCGGTGATGGCTTTGATCACCGCGTCGTCGAGGTCGGTCGCGTCGGCGGCCTCGGTGGACCCGACCTCCCTGACGGCGGCCCGGAGTTCGCCGGCGTACCGTTCGATCGCCTCCTCCGTCGTGTCGGCGTCGACGTTCGCGAACATCACAGCACCTCCGCGTACGCCTCAAGCGTCTCCTCGACGTCGTCCTCCGTGTGCCGGTAGCAGACGAACTGCGACTCGTTTTGGTTCGCGGTGAGGAACACGCCGCGCTCGCGCATCGCCGGGCGGAGGAGTCGATCCCAGCGCTCGCGTTCGGCGGCGTCGACGTCCGCGCCGGTCTTCGGACAGGCGTGGTACCGCGAGCACTCCGAGGACTGCGTACAGCCCCCGCGACAGGGGCCGTTCTGGGGATCGGCCCGGGTCCGGGTGAACAGGGTCTTGAACATGCTATCGGTGCCGACGACGGTGTAGCCAGGGGCCTGGTCGGCGACGATGTCCCGCAGTCCTGATCGGAGTTGCTCGCCCAATGCGTTCACGTGTTCGTACACGTCGTTCTCGGCTGCGTACCGCAGCGTTTCGAGGCCCGCGGCCATCGTGACGGGGTGTCCGGAGAAGGTGCCCGACTGGAACACGTCCCCGGAGGGGGTGAACGACTCGATGATCTCGGCGCGGCCGCCGATCGCACCCACCGGGAACCCGCCGCCGACGATCTTGCCGAACGTCGTCACGTCGGGATCGATCCCGAACTTGCCCTGCGCACACCCGAGCCCACCCACCCGAAAACCCGTGATCACCTCGTCGAACACGAGCAGGGCGCCGTGGTCCGTACAGAGATCACGTAGGGTCTCGTGGTAGCCGTCCTGTGGCATGACGATCCCCGTGTTCCCGAGGATCGGCTCCGTGAGGACGGCCGCGATCTCCTCGCCGTGGGTCTCGAACACCTCCCGGATCGCCTCCTCGTCGTTGAACGGAACCGGAATGGTGTGCTCGGCGAACGGCTCCGGAATTCCCGGGCTACTCGGCCGTGGGTGCTCGGGACTGCCCTCGACGAGCGTGGACTCCTGGGCGCCGTGGTAGCCACCCTGCATGACGACGATTTTCTCGCGACCAGTGTAGCCACGGGCCAGCCGGACTGCCGACACCGTGGCCTCGGTGCCGGAGTTGACGAACCGAAGCATCTCCACCGACGGGACGTGGCGGGTCACGAACTCCGCGAGTTCCACCTCGACCTCCGTGGGGGCGCCGTACATCGGCCCCTCCGACAGCGTCGACTGGATACGCGACTGGACGGCGTCGGGCAGGTCGTGGCCAAAGAGGAGGGGGCCATACCCCATCACGTAGTCGACGTAGCGGTTGCCGTCAGCATCGACGACGTGGCCACCGTCACCGCGCTCGACGAAGGCGGGGTAGGGCTGGACGGCCCGCACCGAGGAGTTGACCCCGCCCGGGAGTACCGAGAGGGCGCGGTCGTACAATTCGCGCGATCGGTCGTAGTTCATACCGCTGGCTTCGAGGCGGTCCGGCATATGCCTGACGAGACCTACCCCTCCGGAGGCCAGATGCTCCGCATGTCCCACACGTCCATCGATTCGAGACGCGCTGGCCCTCGCCGGGCCTGGACGGAGACTCCGACGCTGTCCGTCCGCTCGGGGTAGACCCTCGTCGTGAGTGACTGGCGGCCGTTGGCGAACACCTCGACGACGCTCCGGTCGACGAACACCCGGAGATCGAGGAGTTCCCCTTCAGCGAGCGAGAGCGGGCCGATCTCCGGCGCCCGGGCGAGGGCCTCGGGATGTCGGGTGGACCGGCCGGTGTCGATCCCAACGGAGTCGACGGCGTCCCAGTAGGTGATCGATGTCTGCTCCTCTCCGCCAGGCGAGCGTAGCACCGACAGTGTGATTTCCTGTGCGTCCCGAACCGCCATCTCGGCCCGGAGTTCGAGACTCTTCCCGCCGACGTCAGGGATCACCCACTCCTCGTTGGCCGGGATATGCTCTGACTCGATCCGCCGGTGGTTCGTCCGGAGCGCCTCCACCTCCTTCACCGGGGCGACCCGGAGGTCGCCGTCGGAGAGCGTCAGCCGCCGGGGGAGGCTGATGACGCCCGCCCACCCCTCCCCGGGGTTCGCGGCCCAGTTCTCCCGGCCCTCGACAATATTAAAGAAGGCGACGCGCCGACCCGCGCCGTCTTCGAGGACCGACGGGGCGTGGAGGTTGCTGTGCTCGACTGGGCCGTGGTTCAGCCGGCCGTGGCTCTCGACCTCGAAGGTGTGGTCCGTGGAGTCGTACTCGCCGACGTAGTACTGTGGACCCCGCGTGTGGCTGAAAAAAAGCAACACGTGGGAGCCGTCGAGTTCAAAGAAGTTGGGTACCGCGCCGTCCTCCCCGGGGTCAGTGTAGTACCCGTCCTCGATCAGCGGTCCGAGGTACGCCCAGTCGGCCAGGTTCGCCGACTCGAAGAGAAACTCCGCCGTCCGCCCGTCGCTCAACCCGCCCGACAGGGAGTAGTAGGTCCCATCGTCCCGCCACAGACAGGGGTCGAACACATCGTATGGGGCGCCTTCCTCAAGCGGGATGACGGGATTCTCGGGGTGTTTCTCGACGTCGGTCAGAAACGGGCCCTCGGCGGTGGCGATGCAGTTGCCCGCTTCGGTGCCGAAGTACATCAAAACGACCCGGTCGTCCTCGACGAGGGCCTGCCCGCTAAAACAGCCGTTCTCCGGACCTCCGTCCGGCGACAGGGCGACCGGTAGGTCCGTCCAGTGGATCAGGTCCTCGCTGACGGCGTGGCCCCAGTGCATCGCCTCGCTCCAGGACCGATGCCTGCTGACGTCTGGTGGCCAGAACTGGTAGAACAGGTGGTACCGCCCGTTCCAGTAGAGCGCCCCGTTCGGGTCGTGCAGGAGTCCGCCGGGTGGGACGAGGTGGTACCGCGGGAGGTACGGATCATCGCGGAAGGCCTGGCGATTTCCCGCGAACTCCCTGAGCCGGTCCGAATCGCGTAGTTTCTTCGTGAGGGAACGATCGAGGCTCACTGTCAAACATAACCAGGGGAAGTAATAAATCCCGTCATAGGGTCGGTTGCACGTCGTTTCGGGATCGACCACAGTTACATCCGTCCTTATGAGGGGGAAGTTTTAGTTCGGGCGAGACGGTGTATCAGCTATGGTTGAGCGTTCATCGAGCGAGAGATACCCGGGAGACGGGGCGCCGCCCCGATCGCGGTGGACCCGCGAACACGCCACCCGGATCGAGCGCACCGAGGAGACGGTCGCGCCGATTATCTACCCGCCCGAGAGCACCCCCGACCGGGACGTCCACGTCTGGGACACCTGGCTGATGCGCGACCGACACGAGCAGGTCGCGGAGGTGAACGGCTGGCGGCTCGCGTTCTCCCTGACCGCACCTGCGGATCTCCTGCCGGGAAAGCGCCACGACGTCGCGCGGATCCGGTGTTTCGCATCTCGCGATGGCCGTGAGTGGCGGTCGGTCGGCCCCGCCTTCGACGGTGGCGCGCTGGGCCAGCGCCAGTGGGCCGGTTCCGCGCTGTACGATGAGGGCGATGTTTACGTCTATTACACCGCCGCAGGGGAGGCCGGCGCCGACGAACTCCGCTACACACAGCGGATCGCCGGCGCCGCCGGCGGTACGGTGACCGCCACCGAGCAGGAGTTTGCCCTCGAGGGGCCCTGGAGGCACGAGATCCTGCTTACACCTGACGGCGAGCACTACGAGACGGAGTCCCAGTCCCGGGGGATGATCTACACCTTCCGGGACCCGTGGTTTTACCAGGATCCGGCGACCGGCGAGACCACCCTCCTGTTCGAGGCCAACACGCCGGTTCCGGAGGGTAGCGACCTGTGTGGCGGCAACCCCGAGCAGCAGACGTTCAACGGCTGCATCGGGATCGCGGTCTCGACGTCGGGTGATCCAATGTCGTGGGAACTCCGCCCGCCGATCCTGGACAGCGTCTGCGTCAACCAGGAGCTAGAACGTCCCCACGTCGTCCGCTGGGATGGCCGATACTATCTGTTCGTCTCCAGCCACAAGCACACGTTCGCGCCGGGACTGTCGGGCTACGACGGGCTTTATGGCTTCGTCGCCGACTCGCTGGGAGGTCCCTACCGGCCGCTCAACGACTCCGGGCTGGTCCTGACCAACCCCGCGAACGCCCCGTTCCAGGCTTACTCCTGGATCGTCTTTCCGCACGACGAGGAGCTTCTGGTCGAACAGTTCTTCAACTACTACGCCTACGAAGGCGACTCGATGGACGGCGTCGGTAACCTCCCGGAAGCCGAACAGCACCGGCGCTTCGGCGGGACGCTCGGGCCGACCATACGCCTCGGGGTCGAGGACGACCGGACGCGGATCCTGGGAACGCTCGATCACTGGCGCGTTCCCCTCCCCGGTGAATCGCTACCCAACCCCATGCCGGGCGAGCGCGGCGGGAGGCCCGTGGTCGCGGACAGCACGCCCGGCGACTATACGCAGTGAGAACAGTCACTATCACTCGCTGCGGACGAACGTGACCGGGCACGGCGCTTCCAGGAGTATCTCCTGTGCGGTCGACCCGAAGACGGCCTTGCCGGCGGGCGAGCGCTTCTCCCCACCGATGACCACTAGGTCGGCGTCCAGTTCCTCAGCGAGAGCGACGACTACCTCCCCATGTGAGTCATCGTCGTCGGCCAGGCGACCGTGCCAGGTAAAGTCGACGCCGGCCGCCTCCATCGCGTCCCCGAGTTCCCGGATCGTGGTGTACCGTTTGGCGACGCCGTCGGGCGTCATCTCGCTCTCGGGGGCGAAATTGAGGTTCGACCGCGCTGACTCGTACTCCTCGCTCGTGAAGACGTGCGCCAGTGCCACCGTCGCTTCCGCCGGACCGGCAATATCAACTGTCGTCTCCGCGAGCGGATCGATGCGTCCCTCATCGCTTCCACCAACCGCGACCAGGACCGTTTCGAGACTCATATGCGCATCCATTCGGCCCCTTATCATAAAAATATATGATGAGTTCTGTTAAACATATGACGGGTTCCGTTGCCGGACCACGCACAGCTCGTGGACCTATACACCCGGACGTGATTTGTTTGAGCCGTGCCGTCACAAATCCAAGGTATCACGAGCCGAACGTATTGATTTGGTGTCGTGGCGCGTAATAATGTCTGTTGTAGTCTCTTACCGGTGCTCGCCGCCACCGGGGGTGGCGATCACCGGTAAACAGCTACAACAGACATTATAACAGAGTCACGTCCGGGTGTATTACTCGCGAAACTCAAAGAGGACCCGCTCACACTCCCGACAGGCGATAACCGGTCGTTCGGGATTGCTGTAGATCGATCCCGGCCCGCCACAGCAGTTCTGGACAGTCGTCTCGTGGGGGTCACCGGCACAGACCGGACAGGCAGGGGTGAACATCCGGAGCGGCCCGGCCGCCGCGGGCTCGAGTTCCGGCGGGAGATCCCGGTCGGCGAGCGTCTCGGCCGCAGCAGTTTCGGCGATCGCCACCGCGGGGCGCAGCCAGACGTCCCGATTGCCTTCCAGCAGTACGTGGTCACCTTCGGCGTATCCCGCGACGTCGTCGGGTGCTGCACGCGCCACACGTCTTGCGAGTTCCGCCGTCGAACGCTCGCGTAGCCCGCGCATCCGTTCGCACCATCCCTCGCGAAACGTCTCCTCGAGGCGCAGATCATCCCCCTCGGGCAGGAGAACGCCAGCATCCACGAGCGCACCCAGCAGTTGCTCCGGGTCGGCGTCGTCCGGTTCTGTCAGCTGTCCGTTTTCCTCCTCGTGGGTCGCTTTCCGCGAGCCATCCGTTTGCGTCGTGCCGTCGCCGATCGATCCGGCTGGTTTTCGATCGGTATGTCCGAAGTCGACCGGGAGCGGTTCGACGAGACGGGGCGCAATCCGTGGCGTTCCGGGGATCAGGTACCCACGGAGTGTGATCACGAGGACGGAGATTCCGAACGCGACCAGCCCGAGCAGCCTGTTGCGTGCAGACAGGATGACTCCAGCCACAACCGCAATGAGGACGTTTAGCGCCGTGCACGGCCAGCACCGGTTCTCGCCGGTGTGCTCCGGACGGCGGACGGGCTCGAGCACTCTTCGAAGGACGGGTAGCTCCCACATCGATCGAAGTACTGACTGCTGGGAGGTCGATGAGCCTAATACTGTCGGTCACACGCGAGCGCCGGGATTCACCACCGGCTCCTCGTGCACGGCATAATAGACGGTCGGAAATGCCGCAACCCCGGCAGCCTGGACGACAGCGCCAAGCAGCACTAGCCACCACGAGCCGATACTGTGGACGAGAAACGCGACACCCATCGTCGCCACAAAAAAGACGACGCTGAAGTGACAGAGCCGGAGCGGCAGCGAGATGAGTTCCGACCGCCGCGGCCACCGCCCAACGTCGATGGCCTCGTTCCGGAACAGGGCGATCAGGAGGCTTCCCGTCGGAATAGCTAAAAGCCCGGCGATCGGCACTGCATCGGGATACACACGCTGTGCGATGACTAACACCAGAAACGCCGGCGACGACAGCACTGACAGCTCCATCCCGCCGAAAAACACCTGTTCCAACCAGCCGCCCAGTCCGAGTTTTTCCTCACTCATGCTTTACACCCAGACACGAACCAGTCAACGTAATTCTCCTCTGATCGAGACCAGGACATCGTGTTGACAGGAAATAAGATATCCGTATATTAATGTAATCGTGTCTGGGTGTATTTACACCCGGACGTGACTCTGTGACGTGCCACGACACCAGATTAGTGCGTTCGGATCGTGATGATCCAGGTTTGTGACGGCACTGGTTAAACAAATCACGTCTGGGTGTATCGCCGGTCCCCGTCCGCGTCGGTGTCGTGGCGCCGGGCACTACCAGCAGTTCACCCCTAACGGTATTAAGTCGTTCGTCGGTGGTGGCTACGCTCCCCGGTTCGCCGAGACAGGTCACATTCTGGCGCAGACAAATGAAACATGATATTTCCGCTGATTTACAAAACGCGCGACAAGACACATAACCCAGGTGGTAATTTACAGAGAAATGTAATATATATGAATAACTACAAAAATTGCAAAAGTTATATAATGCTTAGAGATGAACGATATGTCCGTATGGTCGATAACGATACAACGTCAAACGAACCGTCGACTCGCGTGTCGCGTCGGCGGTTCTTAGGGGCAGCAGGGGCAACGGGAATCACACTCGGAGTCGCCGGGTGCACCGGTGACGGTGACGGCGGTCAGGACATCAATCCGACGGCAAACATCGATGAGGACGTCACCATCCAGATCTCGATGGATGGGGACTTCGCGAACCTCCAGGGGAAGATCAGCACGGCGCTGTCGGACGCGGGGCTGGACGACAACATCAGCATCAAAATCCTGCCGGGGGATTTCGAGACCGGTGCACGCCGGTCGTCGTTCCAGTCCGCGCTCGATGCGAATCGGTCGAGTCCGGACATCTTCATGATGGACTCGGGCTGGACGATTCCGTTCATCGTCCGCGAGCAGGTGGTCAATCTGGAGAATGCACTGACCAGCGACACGCTGAGCTACATCAAGGACAGTTACCTTCCGGCGACAGTCGACACCGCGAGCAGCCCGGATTCCGGCGATCTCTTCGGGCTCCCGCTGTTTCCGGACTATCCGATGATGCATTACCGCAAGGACCTCGTCAAGGAGGCCGGCTACGACCCGGAGGGCAACAACTGGGCGACGGAACCGATGAGCTGGAAGGAGTTCGCGGACATGGCCAAGGACGTCTGGGATCAGAACGGCGGCCCCGACGGCGACCAGTTCGACTACGGGTTCACCACGCAGGGGGACAACTACGAGGGAACGTCCTGCTGTACGTTCAACGAGATGATGACGTCGTTCGGCGGGGCGTACTTCGGCAAGCACGAGAACCTGTTCGGACCGGTCGGCGAGCGCCCGATCACGGTCGATGAACAACCCGTCATCGATACGATCAAAGTGATGCGGTCGTTCATGCACGGCCCGGACGCCAACAACGCGCACCCGGACTATCCCCAGATATCTAATTCGGACATCGTCGAATTCACCGAGGAGCCCTCCCGCCAGCCGTTCACCCAGGGGAACGCGATCTTCCATCGCAACTGGCCCTACGCCGTCCCGATCAACCTCGGCGAGACCGACACCGACCCCGCCTTCGACCCGGGCGACTACGACGTCATGCCGCTCCCGTACGGCGTCAAGGAGGACCAGGGCAAGTACGAGGCAACGGGCGGAACCAGTCACGCGCTGGGCGGGTGGCACCTCACGCTGAATCCGAACTCGGAGAATCTCAGCGCAGCGGCGCAGGTGCTCGAAGCGTTCGCGAACAAGAGCGTGATGGAGACCCTGTTCCGGGAGGGCGGCTACATCCCGCCGGTTCCGAGCGTGACCAAGAATGCCGACGAGGAGACGGCGGGGGTCATGTTCAGGTTCAAGGACACCCTGGCGGTGGCTGGCCAGAACACGGTGCCGCGGCCGGTGACGGTCGTCTGGCCGGACGAGTCGCCGTTGATTTCGGACGCGATCCACACCGCTTACACCGGTGGCAAGAGCCCCTCCAAAGCGATGTCAGATCTGGTCGGCGAACTCGAGGACGCCGAGGACGTGTAGCCGGAGGGGACACCGATGAGCACTGATACGGAGAGAGACGGTGGCGGGACTCGGCTGCTGATGCGGCCGCTCAACCGTCTGGAGACGGTGAGCGAGGAGGTGTACGCGTACGTCCTGCTGGTGCCGGCAGCGGTGTTGCTGTCGATCATCGCGTTCTTTCCGCTGGCGCGAACGTTCTGGTTCTCGCTGAGGGAAGACCAGGTGTTCAGCCCGAATCCGTTCGGCGAGTTTGTTGGACTGACCAACTACACCAATCTGTTGACGGGCGAGGCAGAGCTCCCACAGCAGTTCATCGACGTCGCGATCACCGGCTCGTTTCCGTTCGTCGAGCTCGGAGCGCCGTTCTGGCAACAGGCGCTGTTCGTCACGCTCGCGTTCGCGATCCTCAGCGTGCTGTTCGAGACGCTGATCGGGTTCGGCCAGGCGTACGTGATCGACCAGGACTTCCGCGGACGCCGGTGGGTCCGGGTCTCGATCATCATTCCCTACGCGCTCCCGATCGTCATCCAGGCGATGATCTTCTTCCTGATGTTCAACCCGACGATCGGCTGGGCGACGGAACTGATGCAGGCCATCGGCGTGTTCGGCGACAACCCCCTCGCGAACAGCCGCGACTCGTTTATCATCGTGCTGGTTGCGGACATCTGGAAGACCGCGGCGTTCATGGCGCTTTTGATTCTCGCGGGTCTCCAGAGCGTCGATCGGAGCCTCTACGACGTCGCGCGGGTCTCCGGCGCGTCCCCGTGGCAGCAGTTCAAGTACATCACGCTCCCGATCGTGTTGCCGGCGCTGCTGGTCGCAATGTTGTTCCGGACGATGGACGCGATGCGCATCTACGGGCTGATCGATGCGACCGCCGGTTGCCAGACGGTGCCCTCGATGAGCTGTCTGGTGATCACCGCCATACAGTCGTCGCGCCGCTGGGCCAGCGGCTCCGCGATTGCGTTCCTGACGGCGGTCGTGATCGGCGTGATCGTGATCGTCTACGTCCTCGGACTCCGCGAGAGCGGCGGAGGTGTTAGCTGAAATGAGCCAGAGTGATCAACATCCGGACCTCGCAGCGATGGAACAGTCCGAAGAACCGGATCTGGATCGCGGGATCGTCGAGCAGTGGGCCGCGAACATGATCTCGAATCCCGACAGGGCGTACAAATCGATGTTCTATGTCGCGACCGCCTTCTTCCTGGTGACGACGCTGTTCCCGTTTTATTGGTTGTTCGTGGTGGCGGTTAGTGGAGGTAATCTCGGGGAGGTCGGCGTGTTCACCCCCGGCGGATTCGATCCCTCGTCGTTCATCGAGATTTTCAATACGATCCCGTTTCACCGGTACATGTTCAACAGCTTCCTGATCGCGACGGTCGCGACGGTGATCGTGCTGTTCGTCGCGAGCCTTGCGGGATACGTGTTCGGCCGGCTGCGGTTCCGGGGTCGGAACACACTGTTGCTGGCAGTGCTGGTCACGTCGTTTTTCCCGCCGGCGGCGTTTTTCGTGCCGCTGAACCGGCTGTTCAACACCAACTTCACCGTACTCGAGCCGATCATGTCGGACGGGTCGCTGTACAACACCCCCTACGCCATCTTCATCCCGCTGTCGGCGATCTACCTGCCGCTCTCGATCTTCATACTGATGACCTTCTACTCGCAGATCCCCGACGGGCTCGAGGACGCGGCACGCGTCGAGGGGACCACGCGTCTCGGTGCGCTGTTCCGGGTCATCGTCCCGCTGTCCGCACCCGGCGTCGCCACGGCTGGCGTGTTGACGTTCATCACGGTGTACAACGAATACTTCTTCTCGTCGCTGATGACCGACGGACGACCCGAGAACTGGGCGCCGATGCTCGAGGGCATCCTGGCGTACCAGGGGCAGTACTCGGTCGATTACCACCTGATGGCAGCAGCGAGCATCGTTGCAGTGTTACCGGTCGCGATACTGGTCATCGTGGCCCAGGAAAAGATCGTCAGCGGACTCACAGCGGGAGCGGTCAAGGAGTAACCATGGCACGAGTCAAACTCGAAGGTGTTACGAAACGGTACGAGGACGTAACGGCAGTCGACGACATGAACCTCGAGATCAACGACGGCGAGTTCGTCACGTTCGTCGGTCCCTCGGGCTGTGGCAAGTCGACGACGATGGAGACTATCGCGGGTCTGACGCTCCCCACGGAGGGGTCGGTGTATATCGGTGACGAGGAGGTGACGAACAAGGCGCCCAAAAACAGGGGGATCTCGATGGTGTTCCAGAACATCGCCCTGTTCCCGCACATGGACGTTTACGACAACGTCTCCTTTGGACTCCGGCTCCGGAAGTACGATCAGGAGGAGGTCGACAGGCGCGTCGAAGAGGCAGCAGACGTCGTCCAGCTCGAGGGGATGATGGACCGGATGCCCGAGGAGATGTCCGGCGGGCAGCGCCAGCGCGTCGCGATCGCCCGGGCGATCGTCCGGAACCCGCAGGTGTTCCTGATGGACGAGCCGCTGGCGAACTTAGACGCCGAACTCCGGGTCCACATGCGTACCCAGCTCCAGCGGCTCCACCGGGAGCTGGACACGACGATCATCTACGTGACCCACGATCAGGCCCAGGCGATGACGATGTCGGACCGCATCGCGGTTATCGACAGCGGTGAACTCCAGCAGGTCGCCCCTCCGCTGGAGTGTTACAACGAGCCGAGGAACCTCTTCGTCGCCGGCTTCATCGGGTCGCCCTCGATGAACTTCATCGAGGGTGAGGTGACGACTGGCGGATTCGAGAGCCGGTACGCGACGATCCCCTTTGACCCCCCCGAGTTCGGGCTCGAACCGGGCCAGGAGATCACGCTCGGCGTCCGGCCGGAGGACATCCACCTCGACTACAAGCGCGATCAGGCCGAAGTCCCCTCCCAGACGTTCAGCGTCGTGACGGACGTCCTCGAACCGATGGGCGATGAGGTGTTCGCCTACCTGCTGTTCGACCGCGACGTCGAGGCGAGCGCCGAGGGGCGCGGCGAGGGACAGCTCCTGATCAGCCTCGCACCCGACACCGTGATCGGCCCGGAGGAGGACGTCGACATCGTCCTCGAT
>JBDGQL010000150.1:0-16847 GCA_042219105.1 Karumarchaeum halophilus (SeqCode)
ACCTGAATATCCCCTTCGGGGAATCCTCGCCCTTTAGGGCGGGGAGGATGTCAACGAGCAGTAGCTACCTCGGGACGAAATGAGTGTGATTGACATCCCCGCCGTCCGGTGGGCGTCCGGCCTCCTTAGCGGGGGCGCGATCGCGGTGGCAGCTTTCGTCGCTTTTGATGGAACCACACAACTGGCGCTGTACGCGATGGCCGCGTTTGCGCTGGTATCCGAACCGATCGTACTGGGGTGGATGGCGAGACAGCAGTGACTCCCACCGCTGGCTGTCCGTTCGTTCCACGTAGGGTCGGTTGACGGGTCGACAGAAGTCCTGATAGATCGACGACCGGCGCGTGATATCCCGGCTGTAGAGGTACCCCGCCGCAGTCCCCGAACATCGCTCGTACCGCATCCTAAAGATTTATATAGAACTACAATCAATTCATAGGTGATCATGGGACAACGACAGATGCAGGGCCAGCCGATGCTGGTAATGAACGAGGACGCAGAACGGATGAAAAACGAGGACGCCCAGTCGCACAACATCAGCGCGGCGCGGGCGGTCGCCGATTCGGTCCAGTCGACGCTCGGCCCGAAGGGCATGGACAAGATGCTCGTCGACTCGCTGGGAGACGTGACGATCACGAACGATGGCGTTACTATTCTCGATGAGATGGACATCGAGGATCCGACGGCGGAGATGATCGTCGAGGTCGCGGAGACACAGGAGGACGAAGCCGGTGACGGCACGACCTCCGCGGTCGCGATCGCGGGTGAACTGCTGAAGAACGCCGAGGATCTGCTCGATCAGGACATCCACCCGACGGCGATCATCGGTGGCTTCCAGCTCGGCGCAAATAAGGCCCGCGAGGAGATCGGGGCAATCACCCACACCGTCGACAGCGACGACATCGAGACTCTCCGGAGGGTCGCCGAAACCAGCATGACCGGCAAGGGCACGGAGGTAAACAAGGAACTCATCGCTGAACTGGTCGTCGAGGCCGTCCAGGGCGTCACCGTCGAACAGGACGACGGCGGAACCATCGCCGACATCGAGTACGTGAACATCGAGACCCAGACGGGCGGCGGCGTTCAGGACTCCGAACTCCTCTCGGGCGCGGTCATCGACAAGGTTCCCGTTCACAGCGAAATGCCCACCGAGGTCGAGGACGCCAGCTTCCTCCTGACCGATCAGCCGATCGAAGTCGAGGAGACGAACGTCGACGCCGAGATCAGCGTCGACGATCCGAGTCAACTCCAGAGCTTTCTCGATGAGGAGGAAGAGCAACTCCAGGAAATGGTCGAGACGATCGCGGACTCGGGCGCGAACGTCGTCCTCTGTCAGAAGGGGATCGACGACCTCGCCCAGCACTACCTGGCGCGGGAAGGCATTCTCGCCGTCCGCCGCGTCACGAAAAGCGACCTCGAGTTCCTGCCGGAGGTGCTCGACGCCCGGATCGTCTCGGATCTCGACACCATCTCCGAGGACGACCTGGGCGAGGGTAGCATCAGCTATCACGGCGACGAGGACGGTCCCTTCTACGTCGAGGGTGACGGCTCGGGCCACGGCGTGACGCTCCTCCTGGAGGGTTCGACCGATCACGTAGTCAACGAGCTCGAGCGTGGCGTCGAGGACGCTCTCACCGTAGTCGCACAGACCGTCACCGACGGGCGCGTGCTCTCGGGCGGTGGCGCCCCGGAGGTCGAGATCGCATCCCGTGTGCGTGACTACGCCGACGGGGTCGAGGGGCGCGAACAGCTCGCCGTCGAGGCGTTCGCGGATGCGCTGGAGTTGATCCCGCGGACGCTCGCGGAGAACGCCGGTCTCGATCCGATAGACACGCTCGTCGACCTGCGCGCGGCCCACGAGGAGGGCCGAGAGAACGCCGGCCTCGACGTGTTCACCGGCGACGTGGTCGACACCTACGACGCGGGTGTGATCGAGCCTGCCCACGCCAAGGAACAGGCGGTCTCGAGTGCACAGGAAGCTGCGAACCTCGTTCTCAAGATCGACGATATCATCCAGGCCGGCGAAGACGAGGACGAAGGTGGCGCCGGTGGCGCACCCGGCGGCATGGGCGGCATGGGTGGTATGGGCGGCGCGATGTAAGCCCGGCCCAAACGATCTCTCTTCGACGCTCACTCGGCCGTTTACGTCGTCGATCCGGATGTGTCGCTCGGGATGACCATGCGATCCGGTAGTGCCGGGTCCGGCTCCCGGCCGAGGGTGAGAAGGCGCTCCGTGAGCGTGAGTTCCTCCGGCCCCGACCTGCCGCACCGTCGGGCGGTGCGTGTGGCCGTAACAAAAGATAGCCACTGACGGGCGTTCGGCGAAGATCTCGCGTGCGGCCTCCTCGTATGGGGCCTCGGTGTCGACAGTCAACGACGTCTCGAGGACGCCAAACCGCTGGATTGTCTTCCGGACGTCCCGACGGATGAAGTACAACGGAACGGCGACGAGGACGAGCAGCCCGGTGATGACCACGTTGACCGCAAGAAGGAACCATACCGCCGTGCCGGCGCGGCCGAACTGCCCGAGAAACGCCGTGACCGCGTCGACCGGCATGGACCAGACTCCGGCCAGGTCAAGCCCCGCCAGGATCGCGAGGACGACGCTGACGTTGAACAGGAACAGGAACGGGACGAGGGCGTACCGCAGGAGGGGGTTCATCTCGCGGTAGAAGTATTTCGAGACGAGCCAGACCGGCATCCGCTCGGTGGGCGTCACGGCCTGGACGTCCCGCAGCCAGTTGTACCGCCCGCGATCGGAGAGCCTGCCCGCGCGACTCGTCACGAGCGTGTTGTAGAAGTAGCCCAGTGGCGTCGCGTAGGGGCTGCCCCAGTCCTCGATCCGGTTGTTGGGGTCCCGCTGGTGGCCGTGCTCGAAGTGGATGGTGCGCTCGCCCACCGGCCGGGTCATCGACTCCTCCTGCACGAGGTCGACGTTGTAGGCGGCGAACCGCTCGACGTACGCGTCGTAGGCGGCCAGTTCGTGGTCGTGGTTCCCCGGAAGCAGCGTGATCCCGGAGCCGGCACCGGCGCGCCATTCCAAACCGACCGTTTTTATCACGTCAGACACGTCCGTAGCGATATGTACGAGGCGGTCCACGCCCGGCCGGACGGCGCGAGCACCCTTGCCCGGATGGCCGCGACCGCCGCCGACTGTGGCTTCGACGGCGTCGTCGTCCGCAACCACGGCGGCGAACTCGCCGACTACGACGCCGGCGCAATCGAGGAGCAATACGGCGTCGACGTCGTCGACGGCGTCGAGATCCGGGCCGACAGCGCCTCTCGTGCCGGCGGCCTTCTGGGCTCTCATCGCCCCGAACGGACGGTCGTTCTCGTTCACGGCGGGGATCCGGAGATCAACCGCTTCGCCGTCGAGAGCGAGGCGGTGGACGTCCTCGCACATCCGATGGCGGGCGAGGGTGACGTCAACCACGTGATCGCGGAGGCCGCTGCCGAACACGGCGTCGCGCTCGAACTGGACCTCTCGGGCGTGTTGCGGGCATCGGGTGGAGAGCGAGCCCGCGCGATCGCCGACCTCCGGAAGCTCCGGGAGCTGATCGAGCACGCCGGGGCTCCCTACGTCGTGAGCGCCGACCCGCGGTCGCACCTGCAGATGCGCGCGCCACGCGAACTGGTCGCGGTGGGCGAGGTAGTCGGGTTCGATCGGGAGGCGATCGAGGCGGGATTGGCGGAGTGGGAACAAATCGCAAAGCGAAACCGCGAGCGACTCGACCCGGATTACGTCGCCCCCGGCGTGTGGCGCGGCGACGGCGAGGCGGGCTTCCTCGACGGCGAAGGGGGTGGGGGCTGATGAAGCACCTTCCCAAGCACCTCCGACCGCGGTACCGCTACCTCTGGGTCGGGATCGAGGCGTGGCCGGACGCCGACCTCGACCGCCGGGCGTTCCAGGCGGCGGTCTGGGCGGCGGCGCGGGGTCTGCTCGGAGACGCCGGGAGCGCGGCGGTGGACCCGACCGTGGTCCGGTTCGCGTTCGCCGACGGGGTAGGGACGGCGGTCGTCCGGGTCCGGCGCGGCGAGGTGGATCGGGGTCGGGCGGCGCTGGCCTGTATCGCGTCGGTCGATGGCAATCCGGTCGGAATCCAGGTGCGAGGCACCAGCGGCACGATCCATGCCGGTGAAGAAAGGTATATGCGTGCCCGACCGGAACAAACAGATGAGAAAACGGTCGCGCTCGGGGGCACTGAACGGGCGGCATTCGTCCGGTCGGACCGCGTCGACGTGCGGGCCGACAGTGCGTTCGCGGGGGCGACGGATCTCGATCTCCAGAGGTAACCTATGCAGGGACAAGCCCAACAGCAGGCCTACGACCGGGGAATCACCATCTTCTCTCCGGACGGACGCCTGTACCAAGTCGAGTACGCACGCGAGGCAGTAAAGCGCGGGACGGCAAGCATCGGCGTCAGGACCGCCGAGGGCGTCGTCTTCGTCGTCGACAAACAGAAGTACTCTCCCTTAGTCGAGGAGCGCAGCATCGAGAAGCTCCACAAGGCCGACGACCACGTCGGCATCGCGAGTTCGGGCCACGTTGCGGACGCCCGCCAGCTCATCGACTTCGCGCGCCAGCAGGCTCAGGTCGACCGGCTGCGCTACGAGGAGGCTATCGGCGTCGAGACGCTCACGAAGGCCGTCACGGACCACATCCAGCAGTACACCCAGATCGGGGGCGCCCGACCGTTCGGGGTCGCGCTGATCATCGGCGGCGTCGAGAACGGCGAGGCGCGCCTCTTCGAGACCGACCCCTCCGGGACTCCCCGGGAGTGGAAGGCCCTCGCGATCGGCGAGAGCCGAAGCGACGCCCAGGAGTACCTCGAGGAGGGCTACGAGGAGGGGATGGATCTCGACGCGGGCGTCGGACTCGCTCTCGAGGCGCTCGACTCGATCAACGAGGAGGGGCTCGAACCCGACGGCGTCGGCGTCTCGACGGTCGACGTCGAGAGCGAACAGTACATCAGTCTCACCACTGACGAGATCGAGGAGTACCTCGAGGAGTTCGACCTGCTGGCGGAGGACGACGAGGAGTAGTCGTTCTCCGGGTTCCCGATTCACCCCCTTTCGACGGCGGCGACGTGCTCGGCGAGTCTATCCGCAAACGTCATACCGGCCGACGGGATCACCAGTCGGCGACGCTGCCGTCGTCGTGGCGCCGCCGGGGGATGTACTGGTCGAAGGAGCCGCCGTAGAACCCCGGGGTCTCCTGGATCAGCAGGTTCGGGATCGCGGCGTCGACCTGGACGCAGGCCGAAAGCGCGACCGGGCCGAGCGGGCAGTGGAAGGCAGTGTGGACGCCGTGTGTTTCGGCGAGGGCAGCGATCCGGCGGAGTTCCGAGACCCCGCCCGCATGGGAGGCGTCGGGCTGGACGACGTCCACGGCGTCGATCACGTCCCGAAAGTCCCACCGGGAGTACCGGCGCTCGCCCGTGGCGATCGGCGTCGTCGCGGCCGAGCGCAGGTCCGCCAGGCGATGGTCGTACTCCGGCTTGACGGGCTCCTCGACGAACAGGGGTTCGTGGGGTTCGATCCGCCGGAGAACACGCTTTGCCATGGGGGGCGCGAGCTTCCCGTGGGCGTCGATGGCGACGTCCACCTCGGGGCCGACTGCCTCGCGGACGGCGCGCACGCGCTCTTCGATCCGATCGAGCGCGGCGGGGGTGTCAACGGGCCAGGTCTCCCCGAAGGGGATGATTTTGATGGCGTCGTAGCCCGCCTCGACGCGGTCGGCCGCTTCATCGGCCATCGTTTCGGGGTCGGCGTCGAGACGTCCGGGCGAGTCCTCGCCCACGACCGGGGCGTACACCCGGACCCACCAGTGGTCGTCCGAGAGCGACGTGTTGCTGCCAGACGTACTCCAGGATCGCCGTATCCACGCCCCGGTATGCCCAGTCGGTGTCGATGGTGGGTCCCTCTCGCATACGCGGGCCTACTCGCGGATCGTCGAGCCCTCATGGCGGTGATTTATGTGAGGGTCACCCATAGATCCGAGCATGATTTCGCTCGAAGAGGCCGTGACGGCGCGCCTGGAGTCCCAC
Source organism: Karumarchaeum halophilus (SeqCode) (assembly GCA_042219105.1). GTDB lineage: Archaea > Halobacteriota > Halobacteria > Halobacteriales > Hikarchaeaceae > CAYSJP01. Next base: position 6,045 of record JBDGQL010000150.1, read on the forward strand.
GGAACGCGCTTCGAAGTGCTGGTTGACCCCGACGCCGCGCTGGCGATCAAGCGCGGGGAGTTCGAGGGAGAGCTGGAGGACGTCATCGCGGCCGAGGACGTCTTCGAGAACGCGTCTCGAGGGGATCGTCCCGCGGAAACCGACCTGAAGACGGTTTTCGAGACGACAGAACCCCTGGAGATCATCCCCGAGGTGATCGAGCGCGGTGAGATCCAGATCACTGCCGACCAGCGCCGGGAGATGCAGGAGCGAAAGAAGCGCTCGCTCATCAACCGGATCGCGCGCAACGCGGTCAACCCACAGATGAACGACGCGCCCCATCCTCCCGAGCGAATCGAGTCCGCGCTGGAGGAGACGGATTTTCGCGTCGACCCGATGGAACCCGTCGAGAACCAGGTCGAGGAGGCGCTCGATGCGCTCCGTCCGGTGATCCCGATCCGATTCGACACCGTGACGATCGCCGTGCAGTTTCCCCCCGAACACGCGGGCAAAGCCCAGGCACAGGTCCGCTCCTTCGGCGATCTTGAGAGCGCGGAGTGGCAACCCGACGGCTCATGGATCGGGGTCATCGAGTTTCCCGCCGGGATGCAAGACGACTTCTACGATCTGGTCAACGAGATATCGAGCGGCGAGGCGGAGACGAGGATGATCGAGGACGAGGACGACATCTCGACGCGGTGACCGGAATCCGAAGGCAACGCCCGGGCGAACGTTGCAGTTACGTCATTCTGAACGCGGCCGCGAAGCCGCCGGTGAATCCAGCGGCGATCGGCAATGTCTCCAGGAAGCTCTCTATGTAGGTCGCGGCCTCCCCGGCATTCTCACTGGCGGTCTCACTTGCGTTCGCCGACGCGTTCGCGAGTTTCTCCCAGTTCACCTGCAGGACGCCACGGGCCTCCAGGAACTTGAACAGGGCGAGTTCGAGCCCGATGATGATCGCGATCAGTTTGGCGATCTGCTTCGCGATGAAGCCGACCAGACCGCCGATCAGCGCTCCACCTCCCGTCTCGACTCCGAGTTGCTGGAAGTTGAAGCTATCGAGCTGTACCGGAACCAACCCGAGCACCAGCGCGACGCTGTCGAGTACCATATCCGATGGTATCAGCGTGGGTACTTATTCGTTTTGTGCGTCTTGGCCGTGATTCTCGGCCGGATTTAAATATGAGGGCGTCCTATAGTGTGGCGAGTGACGGATGCACACGAGCGGACGGCGGTCGTCGCGAAGCGCGTCGACGGCGGCACGCCGGAGACGTTAGAAATAGCCAACCTCGCCCGCGCGGCGGGCTACACGGTTGCCGGGAGGGTGGTCCAGTCCCGGAGCGAGGATCCGGAGTACAACGTCGGCGACGGCAAGGTCGGGGAACTCGCCGTGCTGGTTGCCGAGACGGAGGCCAGAACGGTGATATTCGACAACCGGATGGGCCCCTACCAGACGTACAACGTCGGCAACCGCCTCCCGGATGGCGTCGAGGTGCTCGATCGGTTCACGCTCATCCTGCGGATCTTCGGCCAGCGCGCGGACACCCGGAAGGCCCAACTCCAGGTCGAACTCGCGGAACTCCGGTACGAACTCCCGCGCGCGGAGGCAAAGACGAGTCTCGCCAAACGCGACGAGCGCCCCGGGTTCATGGGTCTTGGCGAGTACGACGAGCAACGCGAGCAGGACATCAAGGCGCGAATCAGTCGCATCCGTGACGAGCTCGACCGGATCGAGACGACCGAACAGCACCGCCGCGACCAGCGCCGGGAATCCGGGTTCGACCTCGTTGCCCTCGCGGGGTACACCAACGCCGGCAAGTCCACGCTGTTGCAGCGCCTCGCCGCGGACATCGAGGTCGGGGAGAACGCGAAACTCCACCCCGACCTCGATACGACCGCCGAGGCCGAAAACCGGCTGTTCACGACGCTGGGGACGACCACGCGGCGCATGGACATGGAGCGCCGGGACGTCCTGCTGACGGACACCGTCGGGTTCATCTCCGATCTCCCCCACTGGCTCGTCGAGTCGTTCAAGTCGACGCTTGACTCGGTGTACCGCGCCGACCTCGTGTTGCTGGTAGTCGACGTCTCCGAACCGGTCGAGGAGATCCGTGAGAAACTCGTCACCTGCCACGACACGCTGTATGAGCGCAACGAGGCGCCGATCGTCACGGTGCTGAACAAGATCGACGCGGTCCCGGAGGCGGAAATCGCCGAGAAGCGAACGGCGCTGTCGGCGCTCGCGCCCGATCCCGTCGCCGTCTCGGCAATCGAGGGGACGAACGCGGTGGCGTTGCGGCGACGTATCGAGACGGAACTCCCCGACCGCCGGCGTGAACGCCTCGTTCTTCCCCTCTCGGACGACGCCATGAGTCTCGTCTCGTGGGTCCACGACAACGCCCACGTCGAGGAGGAGTCCTACGACGGTGAACAGGTCGTGCTGGATTTCGAGGCCACCGGGTCGATCATCGAGCGCGCCCGCGCGAAAGCGAGCGATCTGGTCGCGGCAGCCGAGTCCTGATAATGTCTGTTGTAGCTGTTTACCGGTGATCGCCACCCCCGGTGGCGGCGAGCACCGGTAAGAGACTACAACAGACATTATGATATCGTCGATCCCGGAATGAGTTGCAACCGACCCTGTGACTGTCCGACCTACGTAGGCCGCTTTTCCTTCTCGATCACGCGCACGTCCCGGATCGCCGTCCCGGGGTAGTTCCCCGTCTCGTCTTTCTCCATCGCTTTCACCATGTCCCAGACGACGCCGAGGCCGGTCGTCACGCCCTGGAGCGCCTCCATCTCGCAGCCGGTCTTGCCGGTCGTCTCGACGGCGACAGTGAGAACGACCCGATCATCCTCCACGTCGAAGCCGGTGTCGACGTTCGTGATCGGGATGGCGTGACACATCGGGATCGACTCCCAGGTCCGTTTCACTGCCTGGATCGCGCCGATCCGGGCGGTCGCGAGGACGTCTCCCTTCCCCGCTTCGTCGTTCTCGATCGCCCCGACCGTCGATTTTCGGAGGACGATCTCCCCGCGCGCCACCGCCCGGCGCTCCGTGTCGGGCTTGTCGCCGACATCCACCATGTCGACGTCGCCACTCTCGGTCGTGTGGGTGAGACTATCACCGGGATCACCGTCGCCGGACCGCTCTGGGTGGTCGTCTTCACTCATCTTGCATCGCCTCCGGGACTCGGTCGAGCAGGTCAGTGGCGAGGAGGCCGTTGTTTCGGTCCTCGACCACGAGGTCACCCGCGCGACCGTTGGCGTAGGCGGCGACCGCAGCCGCCTTTCGGGGTTCCAGAGTCGCGAGCAACGCCCCCGTGATCCCCGCGAGGACGTCGCCGGTGCCGCCGACAGTCATGCCGGCGTTGCCAGTCCGGTTCACCTGCGTCGTCTCTCCATCCGAGATCACGTCGTCGGACCCCTTCAGGAGCAGGATGTGCCCGAGGTCGGCGGCGAACGCTTCGATCGCCTCGGCGTGGTCGCCTGGGTCGTTCTCGCCGGGGCCGCCCATCCCCGCCAATTCGCCCCCGTGTGGGGTACACACCAGCGTCGCGTCGGTCGAGACCTCCGGAACGACCGCGAGCGCATCGGCGTCGACCACCGCCCGCCCGTCGTACGATTCGAGAAAGTCCCGGACCGCATCGAGCGTTTCAGGTGCGTCGCCGAGTCCGGGACCGAGAACGACGACATCGCGTTCGCTCGCCCGGTCCAGCAAGGGGTCCACCCACGTCGGCGTCAGGCGCTCGCCCTCGTAGCGCTCGACGATGAGGTTCTCGGCGTACCCCTGGACGGTCTCCGCGACCGCGTCGGGCACGGCGACGTACGCCAGATCAGCGCCGGCTCGCAGCGCCGCCTGTCCGGAGAGGGCGGGCGCTCCAGCGTACGGACCGCCGCCGATCACCAGGATCCGGCCGTGGTCGCCCTTGTGGCTCTCCGGATCGCGCCCGATCGCGAGCAGGTCACCGGGACCGACGAACCGCTCTGCGGCCTCGGGAATGCCGATGTCCGCGACGGCCACGCCCGTGTCGAGAGCGGCGAGCCCCGGCTTCTCGTCGTGGAAGGTGACGACCCGGTCGGCGTCGACCGCGACGCCCGCAGCCTCGCCCGTGTCAGCGTCCACGCCGGAGGGAACGTCGACAGAGAGAACGGTCCCGCCGACGCCGTTGATCGCCTCGATCGCGCTCGCTTCCGGTTCCCGCGGCGCGCCGGCGATTCCCGTCCCGAGCAGGGCGTCCACGACGACGTCCGGATCGCCGAGATCGAGCGTCCGGGAGTCCCTGACCACCCGGGCGTCGTACTCCGCCTCGCGCAGCGCCGCCCAGTTGTCCCGCGCGATGTCGGTTCGGATCGACTCGGGGCGCCCGAGCAGGTGAACCGTCACCTCCAGGTCGTCGAGAAACCGCGCGGCGACGAAGGCGTCACCGCCGTTGTTTCCCCGCCCGGCAACGACCGCGACCACATCGTCGGTGCCGGCGAGGTCGTGAACCTCGCGGGCGATCGCGTTCCCGCTGGACTCCATCAACTGCTTTCGGGGCACGCCGAGCGCCGCCGCGTTCCGGTCGACGGCGGCCATCCGGCTTGCGGTTATCATGCTCAGCGATTTAGTCGCCGGGCGGTTAAATGTACCTGGGCAGACACCCGAGGGCTGGCTTCACCCGGGGGTCGCCGTTACCACCGAATCTCGAATCCCTCGATGCCCTCCGGATCCTCGTACTCGACCTCGACATCGTCGACCCGGGCAGCGGGGCTTCCCTCCCCGCAGAACGCGACCATCGACTCGACGGCGTCCTCGCGTCCCTCGAAGACGGCTTCGACGCGGCCGTCGGCGAGGTTCCGGACCCAGCCGTCGACGCCGGCCTCGCGGGCCTCATCGCGCGTGGTCGCCCGAAAATAAACGCCCTGGACGCGCCCGGAGACGAAGACGTGTGCGCGGGTTCGGCTCATATGCCCGGTTCGTCCGGATGGGTAAAATATCTCGCGGCCGGACTCCACCCGAATCGATGCGTCTGGGCATCACTCCTGGGTCCGCAGGTACGCGAACACGTATGTCTGGGCGTAGCCGGCGTACTCGCCGCCGAGGCGCTCTCTGATGGCCCGTGAGGTCTCGGCGTAGTTTCCTCTCGCACAGTCGGGATAGTGCTCCTCGATTGCCGTCTGGATCCAGGTGTCAAGCGGGACGGCCTCGAGGTAACCAAGCGAGAACAGGAGCACACAGTCCGCGACTTTCGGACCGACGCCGACGAAGTCTGTGAGCCTCTCGCGGGCGTCCTCGTAGGCCAGTCCGTCGATATCGTTCCGGGTGAGTTCGCCCGACGCGACCATCTCGGCGGTGCGCTGGACGTATGGCGCGCGGTAACCCAGCCCGAGGTCGCGGAGCTCCGTCTCCGTCACCCCGGCGAGACGTTCGGGCGTCGGGAACGCGCGGTACGTCTCACCGTCGAGGCTCACTTCCGCGCCGTAAGTCTCCCGGAGTGACGCCTGCATACCGAAGATGCGTGCGACGCGCATCTGTGCGGAACAGATGAACGATATCAGACACGGAAAGAAGGGGTCCCGGACGATCCGCAGTCCGCGGTAAGCCTCGAACGCGGCGTCGATCAGTTCGTCGCCGGGCGCCGCCTCTCGGATCGCCTCGAGGTCGTCTCCGAGGCCGAGTAGCTCCCGGAGGCGAGGCCCGGCGTCGGTCGTCGCCTCCCACTCCAGAGCGCCGTCGGTCCGTCTGATCCGGATCACGTCTCCATCGACGACGGTCCAGTACCAGGCCGACCCGCCGCGCGCGCGCTCCTGTTCGTACGTCCGGCCGTCCGCCCGGGTCCAGCAGTACGACTGGCCGCTCTCGACCGTCGCCTGCAGATCGAACCCTCCGGAAATCCCATCGAGTGTGATCGTCCCGCGTTTCACGTCCTCTGCTGGGCACCGTCACGCAAAGAGGGGTTCGCTTCGGCGTCGCGGCCCGGTGTCTCCTCTGTACTGTCGGTCACGAGTGGAGGGTTAACTTTCTTAGGCTTGAGGCCGTAGCAGAAGTTGAACGATGGACTGTAGCGTTGTCGTCGAAGCGGCGGTGCCAGTGTACGACGTCGAAACGCCCGACGAGGCCGTCCGCATCGCCATCTCGAAAACTGGCGACATGCTCAACCCGGACCTCGATTACGTCGAGATCAGTATGGGCGAGCGAAACTGTCCCCACTGTGGGGGCGAAATCGACACGGCGTTCATCGCCGCCGACGAGGGACTCGTCGCCCTCGAACTCGAGATGACCGTGTTCAACGTCGAACGGGAGGAACACGCCTCCCGGATCGCCCGAAAGGAGATCGGTCAACGGCTCGACGACATCCCGCTTGAGGTTCTGGAGGTCGACGTGCTCGAGGAGAACGAAGCGGAGTCGGATTCGGATGACCCACCGGATACGACGAGCGACCCCGAGGAAGACGTCCTCCCGGATTTCGACGATCTGATCGAGTGACGTGGTCTGCGGGGCACGGAACCGTCCCCGAGAAGGTCGTGATCAGTCGGCGCGAGGAGAGGCGACCTCCCGTCCCTCGGAGTCGAGTCGGGAGGTAATTCCGGTCGCAATCGCAAAAACGGCGTCCTTGTGGTCAGTCTTGGACTTGTGGATCGATGTGGGCTTTACGCCGAGTTCGTGATACTCATCGAGATCAATCGTTACGTCGTCCGCCATTTCACAGTGGTTGGACACCTCCGCGAGCAGTCCGTGGAGGTGGATCAGCTCCTGCTTTTTCATGAGCACGTTCTGCTAACAACTGAAGGGTTATAGTATTATCTTGATACTCGTTAGCACGAGTCCTGACATACCACGCGGCGTCGGGACGCCTGATAACGCTTTTGTAGTCCCATCGACTTCGACCCGGTATGAGCGACTACGAGGAACAACTCGATGATGCGCTGTCCGCGACGCCCGATATCCAGGGCAGCGAGGCACGGTTCTCCGTTCCGGATCCGGACGTCCGCCAAGAGGGAAACGTCACGGTGTATGAGAACTTTCAGTCGACGATCGATCGCCTCGACCGGGAGGCGGCGTTGGTGCTGAAGTTCCTCCAGGACGAACTCGGGACGAGTGCCCACATCGACGAGCGCGGGCGGGCGCGACTGACTGGCGAGTTCACCGCGCGCCGCATCGGAGACGCGATCGAGGCGTTCGCCGACGCCTACGTCCTCTGTCCGGAGTGTGGTCTCCCCGATACGCGCCTCGAGACCGAGCAGGGTGCCGAGACGATCCGGTGTACCGCCTGCGGCGCGATCTCGCCGGCCGGTTAACCGAGCGCCTGGAGCGTCTCCAGGTCCCGATCCGTCCGCATGAACTCCGCGGTCCGACGGCTTGTGCGACAGTTCGGGCAGTCAAAATTCGCGCGCGACCCGGGCAGGTCACCCGGTGCCGACTCCCAGGCCTTTGTACACTCCGGACACAGCAACTGTACGATCGCTTTGTCCATGTCATTGGCTAACACACTCGCGGCATAAAAAGGTTCGCTCCGGCGGGCTACGGCGGTCGATTTGGGAAGGTTAAAGATGGGTCACCGGTAACCTCGGGGTGCGCCCGGGTGGCTTAGCTGGTCATAGCGCCGCACTCATAGGGCTCTCGAGCTTCGGCGCGAGTGCCTCCGGACCTCGGACCTGGGACATGCGGAGGTCGAGGGTTCGAAACCCTCCCCGGGCATGCTTAAAAAGGGTTCAACGCACTTTTGCGGTTCAGGTATATGAAAAGAGAGCAATCTGCAGGTGCGGATGCATCTCAACCAGCCGCTGTGCAACATGTAAATACTGCTTCTCGCCGAAGTTCACACTTCTCACTCAACGCATCGCGCGTCATTGACCTCCTCCTCCGCCTGAAGGCGGAGGAATCTACTGTCGGACAGAGACATTGATAATCGAACCCCCAGGACGGGGGGCCTTCGAATTATCAATACTTCTGTCCGACAGTATATGCACCGAATTTTAAAATTCGGCTTCCGCGATTTCGTCTGGCAGATACTGCTCGTAGTCGAAATACCCGTTATCCTCGGTCTCGTCCGAAATTACCTGCAATCCGCCCTCGAAATACTGGATCATCGCCTCCTGCAGCATGTCCGCATCCCGGTCCGGATGCCGGATCTCGATCAACGTCTTTAGCACATCGTACGGGTCGACTGATTCTGTCGATGTTCGGTATGGATCCGCTCCACCGGGTTCCAGCATCTTCTCCTCCGCAATCCCGACTGCAATCGCCGTATCCACAACACGGCCTGTATTGATGCTCACGTCCTCACCCTGGAATTCTTCGACGATATCCTTCCTAACGATCTCCCACGCATCACGACTGGCGCGAATCGTAAACCCGCCCTCGATATCATCGAAACTTCCATTCGACATTTCACTTCACCTCCAGTTTCGAATTCATCTTTTTATCCGGCCGAATCCAGTAGTGCTTCCCGATATCCGCCTCGATCGCCGGCCGCAGCTTCTGCAGTTCGGCATCCGTGACGAGCAGGATAATCCCTTCATCTAATGTGGTGAAGAAGTCGCCTTGCGCCTTGCTGTTCTGCAGGTCAAGCCGGCCGGCCACCGTGTCGAAGACGATAGTGGTCGAATACTTGGCCCACTCGTTCAACCCGAAAATGAAACTGAGTGCCGTGAGCTGGGCCTCACCGGCAGACGGAGGTCGATCGTCCATCGCTTTGCGATCCCCGTCCTGCTTGATCAACTCCAGCACGAAGGAATCCGCGTCCCCTAGATCCCCCCGGAAGTCAATGCCCTCGTACCGGCCTTTGATGAACTCAGATTGCGATACCTGGTCGAACACAGCATTCATCTCGTCCTTGATCTTGTCACGTTTCTGCTGGATGTGCTCGTGGCGAATCGTGTCAAGATGATCGATAGCCATCTCCGCCGACCTGATTTTCGCTCGGATCCGCTTATACGCCTGCTCACCGTCTTTCCGCTGCTTCTCGTTCCGTTTCTGTTCGATCTCGTCGTCCAGCTCCTGGATCCGCTCACGAACATCGTCCCACTGCTCATCCAGTTCCTCCTGCTTCCTGTTCAGACTCCGTAGCATCTCCTCGTACTGATCCTTCTGCCCCTCCTCCGGCCGTCCACCGTACTCCTGCAGCAGTTCCTCCTGTTCTTGCTCCTTCGTCCGGATTTCCTCCCGCAGTTCCTGCACCCGGTTTGCTGCCCTAATCGGGGAGATGTCCGGCCGCGAGGCTTTCGACAACCGCCGATCCTTTTCCCGGCAGTCCGTGATCTTCCGTGTCAGTTCCATTTCCGACGCTTCGACCTCGTCCTGGAAGCTGACATCAGGGACATCCTCGACATGATCGTTCCCGCAGATCGGGCACTCGCCCTCTTTCTGAACCTGATCCTGTAGCCGTTGGACGATATCCTGTTTCTGGAGCGTTGACCGCAGTCCCTCGTAATGCGCCTCCTGCTCCCGCAACTTCTCCTGCGCCTCGTCAATCGGCCCGGACAGAATCCCGACATGGAGATCTTCCCAGGCCCGTTTCATCTGCTGCACGGTCTCGCGCTGTTCTCGTTCCAAATTCCGTATCTCCTCGTCGTACGCGTTCAGTTCTTCGATCAGCTCCTCGTTGTACTGCTCTAGCTCCTCCCGGGTCTCTTCGATATCGTCGGCGACTTCCTGCCGTTCCTCCCGAAGTTCTTCCCGGCGTTCCCGAAGTTCCCGACGCTCCTCCCGCAGCTCACTGATACGGTCGTCGAGTTCACTTCGTTCGTCGCGTTCGTTTTCAATCCGATCCCGTTCGGGCTCGTACCGATCCTTAATCAATGACTGCAGGTCTTTACGGGCGTTGATGATCGCCTCGTGTTTCAGGACTGTCTCGATGTCTTCTTTCACCTCGACCCCGGTATCGTCATCGATTAGGCTCTGGATCATCTCCCCGTCGAGGAAGAAGAACTCCTTCAATTGTTCGGGCAGAAGATCACGGATATATTCGTCTGCGCTCTCGCCTTCTCGGCGGGTGTCGCCGTCGATAATCAACACCCGGTTTTCGTATGCTCTCTTCCGGTCGTGATCGAATCGTTCGATCTCTCGGTCAAGGATGTGGTCCCGGCCTTCTTCTTCGAACTTGATCCGCACACTCATCCGCTCATCGTCTTCTTCTCGGGCGGTTTCATTCCAGTTCGTCTTGTAATTTGTTGTCGGGCCTTTACCCCCGTAGAGTCCCCACTGAACTGCTCGATGGAAACTCGTCTTCCCGGCGCCTTGCGGGCCTTCTATAACGTGGATATGGCCGTCTGTATCGGTCAGGTCGACTTCGGCCGTGCGGTACGGCCTAAAGTTGGTGATTTCGATATGGCGGAGTTGCATCGTCGATACCTCTTAAATCTCCTCCGGGTCGTTGAGATATTCCTCGATGTATTCGTCCATCTGATCTAGTTTCCCGTATCGGGGTTGTTGGATTTTATCGACCTGCCAGTCGAGAATATTCTTTAGAAGATTCTGTTCACTGGGGTCCGTGATTTCCTCGTCGATAAGACGTTCCAGATCCGGGTCTAGGCTCGTCATAACTATTTATACATCGCTAGTGCATTTTGCAACCTAATAAGCGTCAGGTCATTACGCTCCCAATTGTATGCTTCTTTGTTCATTCGGCGGACACGGTCAATCTCCTTTTCGATAAGACTGGTTTCGTACCCAGAGAGGTCAGCATCCCCGCTTTCGAGCAATTCCCGAGGAACAGGAAGCATGATGAAGTCATGGATAACCGCCTTGCGGTCCTCTTCAGACTTCCGCAGCACCCGCCCCCGTCGTTGGACAGCTTCGCGTTCTGACAGTGAATTTGCCACCAGGATGGCAGAATCACATTC
>JBDGQL010000049.1:0-16812 GCA_042219105.1 Karumarchaeum halophilus (SeqCode)
CCTCCACCGTACCCGGCGAATATCTCCATCGAGTCGTGACCGACAGTATCAGCTGCCGGCCTTCTCCGTCACGCGGAAGTCCTCCGGTGGGTCGACGATGCCGGCGACGGTTCCCATCGAGTGGACCACCGACACGACCGGGGCGAGCGGGAGTGCGAGCGCGAGTTTGCGCTCCTCGACGCCGTAGTAGGCGACGCCCCGTAGAAACCAGAACAGCGTGAACAGCCCGAGCGCGAGCGAGGTGAACACGAACAGTCCCCCACCGATGCTCACGCCCAGGATCGACAGGGGGAGGGCGACAACCGTCACGACCGGCGACAGCGCCCACGCGTAGTTGCGCACCCGGACGAGGAGCTGGTACCCCAGGGGCAGTTGCGTCGCCGCGTCAATGTTGCCGGCGGCCCAGCGGCGGCGTTGCTGGAGGATCTCGCCGAGCGAGGGGGGCGCCTCGTTCCGGCAGGTCGCCGCCGCGAGTTCGAACGTCGAATCGAGAGCCGCGCGAAGGCGCGCTGCTCGATCTGGACGCCCATGCGGTAGACATCGGCGAGGTAGGAAAGCGCCGACCCGGTGTGGCGGGGCTGTTCGTGCAACTGGACGATGTCGGCGTCGGGCAGCCCCTCGAAGGACTCCAGGTGGCTGTCCTCATCGAGGTAGAGCACGAACTCCCGGTCAGTCTCCAGTGTGCGGCGCGCCCACTCGATGGCCCGCCCCTTGCGGACGGCCTCACAGGCGAACGACTCGGGGACGACGTGGACGACGGCGCCGTCGACGTCGATCGGCTCCTCGGCGATGACGCGGACGTCGTCGAGTGGGGCCGGCAGGGAATCGACCGTGGCCTGGACCACGTCTTCGGAATCGATCGTGAGGATGCGGACCTGGATCTCGTCGCCGCCGTGAACCGGCTCGGGCGATTCATAGCCCGCGCCGATCACGTACGTCAGGAGGACCCAGAACAGCGCCGTCGCGGCGAACAGCGTCGTCGTCGCCCACAGCAGCAGTTCGAAGGCACCGTACCAGTTCACGCCGCCGGGGAACAGCGAGGGTACCGCCGTCGCCAAGAGTCCCACGATTAGCAGTAGCCCGACGACGACCAGAGTGATTCGCTCGGTGTTCATCGTACTGTTTAGCTGATCCTTACCCCCTTCAACCGAGGAGTCCGTGAGATTGGGTTTACCCGAGTTACGCTCCGATAGCGCGGTTTTGGGCGAATTACGCCCGTTTTTCGCGGCGAAGGGACGCTCGGCGGCCGACGCCGCGCGAACGGTTACCGCGACCGGGCGTCCGCGGTCGTGTCGACGGCGTCCGCGCGTCCGCCCTCAGCGTCCGCGGTCGCGTCGACGGCGTCCTCACAGGCGTCGTCATGTCCCCTCGTGACCGGCTCCGAGCCACACGCAGCCGCGACCGCTTCGACCAGGTCCTCCAGATCGGTGATGCGCGCACGCTCGCGCAACGCCTCGTAGCGCTCCCGGGCCGACGCGCCGACGTGATTGCGCTCGGAGAACGGGCGGTCCTCGATCAGCACTGGATTCCCGGCTGCCGCGAGGACGTCGAGGTTCGCCGCGTTCTCCGGGCCGATGGCGACGTCCACGAGGAGGGACGCGTCGGCGGCGCGGGCACGCTCGCGAGTGCGACCGAGGGCGCTTTCGATCGGCGAGAACGGCGGGACCGACACCACCTCACAGCCCAGTTGGGCGGCGACCGCCGCGTCGGGATCGCCCTCGCGAATGACGCCCAGAGAGACGTCGAAGCCGGCGCCAACCAGCTCGTGCAGGACGCCCGCGCCGCTGCCGTTGCCGGCGACGACGTGGACTGTCTCGCCACGGTCCGGGTCGGGATCGGGTAGCGCGGTGACCGAAGGCGCACCGGTCACCTGGTCCCGCGAGCGGACGATCGAGGTGTCGAAGGCGTCGCCGAGCGCGTCGTCGTCCAGAACCGTTGCGGGGGAGCCGTGGGCCGCGATCGCTCCTCCCGACAGCAAGGCGAGTTCGTCGCAGTAGCGGGCCGCCAGATCCAGGTCGTGAATGGCCGCGATGACGGTCGTTCCGTCAGCAACGAGGTCGGAGACGAGTTCGAGGGTGCGGACCTGGTGGTTCACGTCGAGACTCGCGGTCGGTTCATCGAGCAAGAGCACCGGTGTGTCCTGGGCGAGGGCGCGCGCGAGCAGGACGCGCCGGCGCTCGCCGCCGCTGATCTCGGTGACGGAGCGGTCGGCAAACCGGGCGACGTCGACACGTTCCATCGCCGTTTCGACGGGGTCGCCCCCGGTCGCGGCAGAGTCACGACCGAGACGGTCGCGGTGGGGATGGCGGCCCATCGCGACGACCTCCCGGACGGAAAAATCAAAGGAGAGCGTGGTGTCCTGTGGGACGGTCGCCACTACTCGGCTGGCGGTGGCCGACGAGAGGGCGTGGATGTCCTCGCCGGCGACGGCCACGGTCCCGGCGCCGGGGTCGAGAATTCCGTTCACCGTTCGCAGGAGCGTCGTCTTGCCCGCGCCGTTCGGGCCGATCAGGCCGAGGAACGTCCCGGACTCGACGGCGAGGGAGACGGTAGAGAGCACCGACACCCCACTCAAGGAGACGCTCACGCCGTCGAGTTCGACTGCGGGGGTTGTGACGTCGCCGCCGGCGTCCCCGGGGGTCACAGCGCGTGCACCTCCCGATCCCGGAGCAGGTAGAGAAAGAAGGGGGCGCCGACCGCGGCGGTGACGATGCCGACGGGGAGTTCCGCCGGTCCCGACCGTGCCACGGTATCCGCGACGACCAGAAAGGAGGCTCCCGCGAGCGCGCTCGTCGGCAGGAGGATACGGTGATCGGGGCCAACCAGCAGGCGCATGGCGTGAGGGACGATCAGCCCGACAAAACCGATGACCCCGACGACGGCGACCGCGGCGGCGGTGACGACGCTCGCGAGCGCGAGCAACAGGCGCTTCGTGCGCTCGACGGACACACCGAGGGTGTGGGCGTCCTCCTCGCCCAGGAGGAGAACGTTCAGATCGGGGGTGTACACCCACAGGAGGCCGACGGTCAGCAGGGCGGGCGGAAGCGCGAGTTCGACCTCCGCCCAGGTCTTCCCGTGGAGGTTACCCATGAGCCAGAACATCGCCTCCCGGAGGCTCTCGCCGCTCACCAAGAGCAGATACGAGGTCACCGCACCGAGGAGGGTCTGGACCGCGACGCCCGCCAGAAGAAGGGTGGCGACGGGCGTCCGACCGTTCTCGGTGGCGACGGCGTAGACGGCGAAGGCGGCGATCAGCGCGGTGGCGAAGGCGGCGGGCCGCAACCCGAGGGGGACGACAGCCGGGAAGGCGATCGCGGCGACCGCACCCACGGAGGCACCGGAGGAGACGCCGATGATGGAGGGGTCGGCCATCGGATTCCGGAAAAAGCCCTGCATGACGGTTCCGGCGGCTGCCAGGGCGAACCCGACGGTCGCGCCGAGCATGATCCGCGGGAGACGCAACTGGCCGACGATGAACTGGGTCCGTCCGGACACCGAAAAGTCGAAAACGGTCGCGTAGCCGATATCGACGGCCGGAGCCGGCACTGAACCCACCGGCAGGCCGACGGACCCGATCGTGACGGACACCGAAGCGGGGACCGCGAGCGCGTTCAGCGACGCCTTTGTGACCGCGCCGTACCCGATTTCCACGGGCCCGATCGTCGCGCTCCCCACGATCACGGCGCAAAGCAGGGCACACAGGCCACCGCACCACGCCATGGTTCGGGTGAGGAGTCGCACTGGTACAAATTTGGTTTCTTTAGTCAAATATATATTGCGTTAGCGTGCAGAGTGGGGCGTGCGACGAAACACAACTGCGCTTGCAGTAATCCTACTCGTATTGATGAGCGCCGCCGGCGCGGCCGTCCCGGCCGCGGCGTCGAGCGCTCCGGACGATGGTGTCCACGGGCACGCCGACGGGGCGGGTGAGTGTTCGTTCCCGGTCACGGCGACCGACGCGACCGGCACGGAGGTGACCGTCGAGGAGTCGCCCGACTCGGTCGTCGCGCTGGGTGCCAGCACGGCACAGACCATCTGGGAACTCGACGCCGAGGGGACGGTCGTCGGCGTCTCGAAGTTCGCGAACTACCTCGACGGCGCGGAGGACGTGAAGAACGTCACGGCGACCGAGGGGTTCTCGACGATCGTCCGGACCGAGCTCATCGTCAGTCTGGACCCCGATCTGGTGCTCGCGGCGAACGTGTACAACACGACGAATAGCCAGAGCCTCCAGCAACTCCGCGACGCAGGGATTACCGTCTACACGTTCGAACAGGCAAGTTCCATCGAGGCCGTGTACGCGAAGACCGAACGGATCGGTCACCTCATAGGGGAATGTGAGGCCGCGAACACGACCGTCGCCGAGATGCGAGAGACGGTCGGCACGGTCCGCGAGGCGGTCGAGGGCGAGGAGCGACCTGACGTGCTCTATCCACAGACCGGAGGGTTCGCCCCCGGGCCGGAGACGTTCATTGGGGGTCTGATCGACGCCGCCGGCGGGGCGAACGTCGTCGCGAACGCGAACGCGACCAGCACGTATCCACAGTTGTCGGGTGAGTTCATCGTCGAGCAGGATCCGGAGTGGCTGATCGTCTCCACACCCTCCGGGCAGGCGAGGGACCCGGCGGAGTTCGTGCCGGAGGGGGCCGCTATCCGGAACACCACGGCCTGGGAGGAGGGTAACTTCGTCGTCGTCAACAACAACAACATCAGCCAGCCCGCCCCGCGGATCGTCTCGCCCTTGCGGGAGATGGCACAGGCGTTCCACCCCGAAGCGTACGCAGCGGCGAACACGACCCCGACACCGACCGAACCGTCAGGAACCGAGACGTCGACAGAATCGACCGCGACTAACGCCGGAACGGAGACACCGACCGGACCGACCGGGACTGACACCGGAACGGAGACACCGACCGGACCGACCGGGACTGACTCCGGAACGGAGACAGAGTCACCCGGCCTCCGGGGGTTCGGCATGGGGGTAGCCGTGGTCGCTCTGCTCTCCGTCCTCGTGGCTATGCGGAGACGGTAAGCGTTTATTCCCTCCGCCCCCGACGACGGGTATGGTCGAGAAGGTGATCTGGCCGGCGTATCTCGACGCCGATCGGAGTCGCCGGGAGGGCCGTCGGGTTCCGGAGGACCTCGCGGTCCCCGACCCGGAGGTCGAGGAGATCGCGGAGGCAGTCGGACAGGTCGGCTACGACGCAGTGATCGAGCGCGACGTCGCCTACCCCCGCGAGCCCTGGCGGGAGTCGGGGCGGGTCACGGTGAAAGGCGCCGACGACGACGCGAAAAACGACCTCGTGCAGGCCGTCGCGGCTTACGTCGGGGCGCTGCGTGGATGAGACGGATCGGCGAGGTGGCCCGCGTCGCTGCCGGGACCGTCGTCGTGCGAAGCCCCGACGACACCTACCCCGCGATCGGCACCGAGGTGATCGACGAACGGCTGGACCGGATCGGCCGGGTCGTCGATGTGATGGGACCCACCGAACGCCCGTACCTCGTGGTGTCGCCCGAGGCGGAGGCTCCTCCGGCCGCGCTCCTGAACGAACCGGTGTACGTACGATGATCGACGGATGAGCGACACCGCCACAGCCAGCGACGAGGCGCCTGCGAACCCCGATCGTTCCCTCCCGGCGCCGGGGCCGGTTGCTGGCCTCTTCGCGCTCTACCTCCTCACCATCCTCGGCGGGGTCGCCCTCTCCGGGCCGTTCGAGACGGCGGGCGTCCAGACGTTCGAGGATCCCGGGAACGTCGCCAACGTCGGCCTCATCTTCGCCGAGATCGTTGTCATCACCGTCCTGTTCATCCTGATCACGCGCTATGGGTACGGCCTGCGCGTGCTCCGCGTGCTCGTACTCGGCGTGTTCGGCTACGCCACGTACCTCGCGGTCTTTGGCTCCGGACTGCCGGCCTCGGAGGTGCTCGGGGCGGTCCTCGGGACCGCCGTCTTCGTCGCGTTGCTCGTCCATCCGGAGTGGTACGTCATCGACGCCGCCGCCGTCGTCGCCGGCGCGGCCATCATCGCCCAGTTCGGCAACGGACTCGGACCGCTGCCGGCGCTGATCTTCCTGGTCGGCATGGCGGTCTACGACGCCTACGCGGTGTACGTCTCCGAGCACATGCAACAGCTCGGCGGCGGCGTCGGCGAACTCAGACTCCCGATGATGTACGTCGTCCCCCCCTCGCTTTTGTTCTCGATGGAGGACATGGGCAACCCTTTCGACGCCGAGGGGGACGACCCGGACGGTGCCGACGGGTCGGACGACCCGGATGGCGAGAAATCGGCGATGGAGGATCCCGAGAGCGAAGCGAGCGAGAATCGCGATGAAAGCGCCGGTCGTGAGACGCCCATCTTGCTTGGCCTGGGCGATGCCATCGTCCCGGGGCTGCTCGCGGTGAGCGCCGGGCAGTTCCTGCCCGCCGAGCCGCTGATCGCCGGGACGATCGTCAACGCACCGGCGCTGGGCGCGATCATCGGGTCGGCGGTCGGTCTCGCCGGGCTACTCGGGTTGCTGTACGCGATCGAGCGCGCCCACGCCGGCCTGCCCGTCCTGAACGCATGTGTGATCCTCGGCTACCTCGCTGGCGCGGTCGCCGCCGGCGTGCCGATCGCGACCGCGCTCGGACTGTGACGCCGGGCGTTCGATCGCCCGGCGGTTTCCTCCTCGCATCGTAGCGGACTCCCCTGTGACAGGTTTCCGCGTGGTAACGAGTTTCCCGCTGGTAACTATCACACTTAGGAGGGTCCTGTCCGACAGTTCGGATATGACGGAGACACTGCCCTCGACGACGAGCCTCTGTCCGACCTGTCTCGAACGCGTCCCCGGAAGCTACGAGGCCCGAGAGGACTCGGTGCATCTCGTGCGCGACTGTCCGGACCACGGCACCACCGACCGGAAGGTGTGGGAGTCACTGGAACACTGGGTGTGGGCGAGCCAGTTCGCCCCCGAGAACGGATCGGGTGCCGGCGTCGTCGATGAAGGCTGCTGTGATGAGGGGAGTTGCGGGAGCGAGGCGAGCATAGCGCCTGGCGGCGAAACGGCGGACGACGGGGACGGGCTGGACGTCGCGGGCGACCACGCCTGTCTCGCGGTCGTCGAGATCACGCAGGACTGCAACCTCTCGTGTTCCTTCTGTTTCGCGAGTTCCGGCCCGGGCGGCAAACAGCTTCCCGTCAACGAGGTGATCGACCGCCTCGAAACGGTGAAGGCCGAGGCCGGCACCCGGCCGATCCAGTTCTCGGGAGGCGAGCCGACGGTCCACGACGATCTGCCCGAACTGATCGAGCGCGCCCGTGAGATGGGGTTTTCCCACGTCGAGGTGAACACCAACGGCATCGCGCTGGCCCGCCGTGAGGGGTACGCCGAACGGCTCGCCGAGGCCGGCGCGACCGCGATCTACCTCCAGTTCGACGGCGTGGAACGCGAAACGTACGAGATCATCCGCGAGGCGGACCTGCTGGAGATCAAACACGACGCGATCGATGCCTGTCGGGCGGCGGACCTGCCGATCATCCTCGTTCCGACAGTGGTTCCGGGGACCAACGACGACGAGATGGGCGACGTGCTCCGGTTCGCGCTGGACAACCTCGACGTCGTGCAGTCCGTGAACTTCCAGCCCGTCGCGCACTTCGGACGCTACGCCGAAAACGGCGGGCGGTTCTCGCTGGACGAGGCCGCCCGCCGGCTTGCCGACCAGGTCGAGGAACTACAGCCGCGGGACTTCCTGCCCGTTCCCTGCTGTTCGACGTACTGCCAGGCCAGCACCGCCGTCACGCCGAACGGCGAGGGCGGTATTCTCCCGCTGACGGGGCTTCTAGACACGGACGCCTGGGGAGACCTCTCGGGGTTGGTCGATGAGGCCGACTGGATGGAACTGCTCGCCGGGACGCCCGCCGGCCAGGAGAAGGCGGAGGTGATGGGCGGGTGCTGTGGGATCGAGGTGCCCGGCGGCGAGTCGATCCTTCCGGTGACGTTCACGGGCTTCATGGACGCCGACGCCGCTGACGTGGACCGGCTGGAGAACTGTTGCATCTCCGTGCCCACGCCCGATGGCGACCTCGTTCCCTTCTGTGCGTACAACATGACGACCGAAGACGGCCGGTACGCGCTCCGTAACCGGAAGGGGTGGGGCGGCCGGGACTTCGTCGAGCCCGGCAACCACGAGGAGGCCGTCGATCCCGGCGACGGTGAGACGGCCGTCGATCCCGGCGACGGTGAGACGGCCGTCGATCCCGGCGACTACGAGGGTCCCGTCGACCCGGGAGTGTCCGAGGAGACGAACGCGGAGGGGGACTGAATGGCCGCGCTCGACTCCCTGCTCTCCGATCCGTGGGCGCTGCTGGAGCGCGCCGTCGACGGCCCGCTGCATCCGGGCGGGGAGGCCGCCACCATCGACCTGCTCGACCGCGCCGACGTCGGCGAGGGCACCCGCCTGCTCGATGTCGGCTGTGGCGCCGGAAACGCGCTCGAACTCGCCGCCGGTCGGGGTGCCCGGCCCGTGGGACTCGACCGGAATCCACCCGAGTGGGGTGCCGTCCGGGGCGACCTCGCGGAACTTCCTTTCGGGGACGCGAGCCTCGACGTGGTCCTCGGGGAGTGTGTCCTGTGTCTCTCCGGCGATCTCGACCGGACGCTCGCGGAGATCGAGCGCGTCCTCGTCCCGGGGGGTCGGCTCGCGCTCTCGGACGTCACCGTCGAGGGCGAACCCCCCGACCTGCCGCCCCTGCTGGACGAGATGTTCTGTCTCGCGAACGCCCGCGAACCCGGGGGACTCCGGCGCGAGGTCGAGGCGGCGGGGCTGGGCGTGACCGACGTCCGGACCCACCGCGAGGATCTGCTCTCGATGCGCGACCGGATGGTCGAGGCCGTCGATTACGAGCGTCTCCTGGGGCTGCTGGGCGAGCGGGGAACGCGGATCGAGGCGGGAATCGAGGAACTGGAGGCGGCCGTCGAGGAGGGGCGCGTGGGGTACGTCTCGATCGTGGCCGAGCGACGCAGGTGAGGACGGGCGACGGTGAAAACGCCGTTCGGCCCGGACGAGGGACGTGGTTCGGGTCGCCGGACCACCGCGAGGGCGTCCGACACTCCCATCTACCTGACCTCGGAGCGTTCCTGTATCACGAAACGATGCAACCAGTTTCACGAACCACCTTGGTCACCGAGGAGAACAGTACGCTCTCTGGTGACTCTCTTCCTTATCATCCGAAAGTGATGGCGATCTCTTGGGTAGTGGTATCGGTCGCACCCTCGTCGTCGGTGACCGTCAGCGACACGGAGTACTCTCCGTTTGGGAACCTGTGAGTGGGTTTTTTCCCCTTTCCGGTTCTTCCACCACCGAAGTCCCACTCGTAGCTCTCGATCTCGCCGTACGTCTCCGTCGATGCGCTCGCGTCGAAGAAAGTTTGCTCACCTGGGTCGGGGTTCGAGGGGTCCCAGTCGAACGCAGCCGTCGGTGGGCGGTTGTCGGGTTCGACGGTAATCGTTTAATAGCTGGTATCGGTCGCGCCCTCGTCGTCGGTGACGGTGACAGCCACCGTCCTCTCGCCGTCCTCCCCAAACGCCTGCGTCAGCAGTGCGCCGCTACTGCTGACGGATTCCCCGTCGACTCTCCACTCGTAGGTGCTGATCGAGCCATCCGGGTCCGTCGCCTCGGCCGCGAACGCCACTTGCTCGCCGATCACTGAACTGGTCGTCTCGGCGATGATGTCCACCGTCGGCGAGGCGTTGGGGGCGGCGCTGATCTCCACCGTCTGGGAGTCGCTCGTGGTTCCGCCGTCGCCGTCCCCGGTACTGACGGTCGCCTCGTACGTGCCCCCGTCGCCCGGCCCGGTCTCCCAGGTGAACGTGAGACACGCCGCGCCCCCCGGGTCCAGGGTCGGTTGTTTCGTCTTCGTCCCCGCACCCAGTGGCGACCCGGAGCCGTCGGTCGGCTCGACTACACCCTGGATCGAGGGCTCGATTGCCTCCGATCCGTTGTTCTCGACGAGCGCAGTCACCCACATGGTCTCGCCCTCGAGGACCGGCGAGTTGGTGCCCTCGATGCTGAGGGGCCGCCGCGGGAGTTCGGGCTCGCCCTCGACGGAGACCTGGAGCGTGGCGCTTCCCTTCGCGCCCTCGTCGTCGGTGACGGTGACGGACACCTTCTTTTTGCCGGAGTCGTCGAACTGCGTGTCCAGTGTCCGTGCGGTGCTGACGACTTCGCCGTCGATTTGCCACTCGTAGGACTGGATCGATCCGTCGGGATCCGTGGCGTCGGCCGCGAGCCCCACCTCATCGCCGGTTCGCGCGCTCGCGACGATGTCGACCGTCGGCGGTCGGTTCGCCCCGTCGTTCCCGTCGGCGACCCCCACGAATACGATCTCCTCGTCCGGGAGGTCGGCGAGCGGAATGTCGAGTCTATCGGCGGCGAACTGTTCCGGCGTGGTGTCGTCGTGTCGTGTCATTGGTTCTGGGAGTGTCGGGAGTTCTTATCCGTCGGGCGCGAGTTTCCCCGACTCCGCGACCACGAGCGTCGGGACGTCGGCGTTCAGATCCAGCCCGCCCTGCATCGTCGCGCTCGCCTCCAGCGGGCTGCCGTCGACGGTGACCGGCTTGGGACCGAAAATCCCGTTGAGCACCCCGAACCGCCAGACCTTCGCCGTCAGCGTCGCCCCCGCGCTGCCGGGATTGGGCGGCATCGTCTGGCCGTCTCGAACGTCGGTCAGGTTCGGGATGATCGGAACTTGGACGCCCTGGAACGCGCCGGGCGGGCGAACCGTCAGCCCGATCAGCGACCGCAGCGACGACGCGTTACCCGGGCCGACCGCCGGATCCGTGGCGTGGATGCCGATCATGAAACCGTTCTGCTCGGTGCCGATGATCTCCTGTGGATCGATGCCGGCGGGCGAGTCCTCGTCCCCGAGGAGGTAGCCCGGGATCGGGGTCAGGCCGGGGTCGTCGTAGGCGACTTCCGAGAGTTCCACGATCGAGTACACTGGCGGCGGTCCGTCGGTCGAGGTTTGTGCGAGTTGCGTGGTGTCAGTGACGTGCATTGGTCCGGTCCTCCTGTGGCTATGGCGGCTGTGGCGACTGGCTGGGGAACGAAATCGACGGCGAAACGCCGCCTCCGCCGCCCCCGCCTGTCGCAGTGGCGCCGAACGGGTCCTCGTTGTTGCGGGCCTGTTCGGCTCGCACCGTGAGTTGCCAGGTGATGCCGTCGCCCTGGATCTCGTTGCCGACCTCCAGGGGAACGAAGTACTTCTCGTAGACACAGACCTCGGTGGTGTCGCCGTCCGGGCCGACGGTGGTCAGGTCGGTGTTGTCCTGGGCGAGGCCAAACCCGGGTCCTGCGGCGGTGTGGTCCACCTCGTCGCTGTCGTAGCGATCGCTTTCCTCGAACTGTGTCGCGGTCGACCCCGGGCTCCCGCGGTCGATCGGATCGGACAGCGTCAGCCCGTTCCAGGGGGCTGCACCCAGCGTCCCGACGTCGGGGTCGCTGATCTTGACGAAATTCCCGTTACTGTCCGTGACGGGGTTGCCACTGGCGTCTTTCTCGATCATGTCGGCACTCAGCGCCCACAGCGCGTGGTTGAGAGTGCCCTGGAAGAACAGGTCCAGCGGGTTGAGCGAGGTCATTCCCGAGAAGGTGATGTCCTCGTCGCCGTCGAGGCTGATCGGGGTGCCGGTGTTGGTCTGGCCCCGGAGTCCGTTCCCGCCGACCCCGTCGCCGCCGCCGTAGTCGTCGCCGGTGCGGACCCGGAGCTTCGCGCCGAGTTCGCCGCTTCCGGGGCCGGTCGTAGAATCGCTGTCCGTCTCGGGTTCGGACTGTCCGTTCTCGGCGTTGGTGTTCTCGTTGCTGGCGAGTTCCGGATCGCCGTCGGCGTCAGTATCGTCCGGATCGGGCGCGTCGGGGTCGGCCGTCTGGTTGACGTAGGCGGGGTTGCCGTCCACCCGGATGCACTTCTCCCACACCCACCAGTCGCCCGGCTTGACGTCCTCCAGGGTGAACTTGAGGTCGGCCGCCGTGACCTGATCGCCGTCCGCATCTGCTGACTGGTCGCCGTCGATCAGGACGGTGTCGTCTTGGCTGCTCAGGCTGGAGGCGTCAGCGACGGCAAGGTCGAAGCTGCCGCTGACGTCGACCAGCGTGATCTCCACCTCCAGGTCGAGCGTACCGGCGGTGAGGGCGTTCTCCTCGAACAGTTCCTCGTCCGAGAACAGGGCATTCGTGCCCAGTCCGGCACCGGCGGACGCGATTCCGGCTGCGCCGAGACCGCCCATGAGTTGGCGTCTTGATAGTCCGATCTTCTTGTCTGACATGGCGTTTACCCCCGTCTTTCCGGAGGTCCTCCTCTCACCCCCTGTCAGAAGGGTTCGTCCGATCAAGCGATAGGAAGATAGTTAAATAATTACTGGATGCAGAAGATAAACCATCCATTACGATCGAGAAAGGGATGCTTACTCTGGCATTCCCTCGCTCGCCGGGTCGATCTCGATCTCCGTACCGAGGCCTCGCTCGACCGCCCGCTCGTACAACACGTGGGCGGCCGCGACGGTCTCGATGGCGGTGCCGCCGCTGTCGAAGACCGTGATCTCCTCGGCGCTCGTGCGCCCCGGCGCCTCACCCACGACTACCTCACCGAGTTCGGCATGGACGTGGTCCTCGTCTACACGGCCCGCCTGTAGCGCGGCGAGAAAGGAGCCGGCGTCCTGGAACGCGCGCTCTCGCAGATCCGGGACGTAGGTCGCACGCTCGATCGTCCGGGCGTCGAGTTCGTGCTTCTCGGGGTGGTACTGGCCCATGGCGGTGACGTGTGTCCCCGGGGCGAGCTTCGCGCCCTCGAAGACGGGATCGCTCGCACGCGTCGCCGTGATGACGGCGTCCGCGCCCTCGATCGCGGCGCCGCTCGTCGCGACCGCGGCGACCGTCGTGTCCAGTTCGCGATTGAAGTCGGCAGCGAACGTTTCGCGATGCCCCTTCGTCGGGGAGTACACGGTGACGGTCTCGAACTCCCTGACCGTGGCGGCGGCGCGGAGCTGGCTGCGGGCCTGCGTCCCGCTCCCGATCACTGCCAGGTCGGTGGCATCCTCGCGCGCGAGGGCATCGAGCCCCACGGCGCCCGTGACGCCGGTCTTCAGGGGGTTCATCCACGCGCCGTCGAGTACGGCGAGGGGCTCGCCCGACTCGGCGTCAAACAGTGGCGTGAGGAACCACGCGTCCGAAGCACCGAAACCCGCGCTGTAGGTGTACCCGCCCATCGCGCCCGTCTCGGGGAGGACGGCGAGATACCCCGTCAGCAGGCCGCCGGGATCCTCGTTTACCAGACTCGTTCGGGGCTTTGCCGGCGCGCCCTCGCCGCGCTGGCAGTAGCCCCTACGGACGGCGTCGATCAGTTCCGGAACTGTCGCCAGTCCCTCGAGTTCGTTCCCCGAGAGGTACAGGGCATCGGTCATGTTCGGAGACAGAGCTGCGACCGTCAAAAATCGATGTGGTCGACACAGTGCGGTCGGGGTCGTTTACTCCGCGGGAAACTGGGGGGAGGCGTCGCCCGGGGTGTTGACAAACATCGCGTGGCCGATGAGCGCGGCGGCGACCAGCGCGGCGATTGGGACGGCGATCGTGAACGAGACTCCGGCGCCGGAGAGGAGCCCGCCCAGACCGAGAAACGAGAGCGGAATCAGGCCGAGCACGGCGTCGTAGTATTCTATCATAATGATCTATACTGTAATAGGGCTCCATAATATATAAATTTTTCTTAATAGTTTTTTGACACCAACAAAATGGTTATGTATAACTTATGGAACTGGCGACACCGGAATCGGCGTGTGGAACGATCGATAGGGAGCCCGGCGACGGCAATCACCGGTAACCGATTTCGACAGACACTACATTACAGCGTCGCCCAGGCGAGGAGCCGCCACCCGACGAGGAGGACGCCGCCGACGCCGAGCGTCACGAGAAAGAACGTCTGTGCGACGTAGAACCCTGGCTCGACGACCGCCCGGATCAGCTGGCCGAGCGAGGCGCCGAGCAACCAGCCGCCCCCGGCGACGAGGACCGTCCGGCCGGGTGAGGAGACCGCGTCCCGGCGGTACGCACCGGCGGCGACCGCCGCGAGTAGCCAGCCGGTAGCGAACTCCAGAAACGTGAGCGTGCCGGTGGCGGGCGGGCGCCCGTGGCGAATCTCGCCGGCGACGACAAACAGGCCGATCGCGAGCAGATCTCCCGCGAGAAGGATTCCCGAGACGCGGGAGACGTCGACACGCGAGCGCAGGATCGGTCGCGCGCTCCGGGCCGTCATGTCCGCAACTGTGGCCCGGATCCACATCACCCTCTCGGTTTCGTCGCCGCGACGGCGTAGCCGAACCCGGAGTCGATGATCGCTGTCCTGAGCCCCGTCTCCGAGAGCGCCATGACCAGCTCGGTCGGGGTGTAGAACCGAGACTCCATGCCGATCAGGTGTTCGCCGGCCGCAAGCACTCGACCCCGGACCGTCGAGGGGTCGAACTCGGCGATGACAAGGACTCCGCCGGGACGGAGCAGGGTGGCGATCGTATCCAGCACCTGCTGGCTCTCTGGAAGGTGGTGGAAGGCGTCGACAATCAGGGCAGCGTCGACAGACTCGGCCCGGAACGGCGGCTCGCGGGCGTCGCCCCGGACGGCCTCGACTTCCCCGGGGACGCGAGCGAGCATTCCGGCGGAGGCATCGAGGACGATTCGTCGAGGAGCGTCGACCGCCCGGGCCGCCCGGCCGGTTCCCCCGCCGACGTCGAGGACGCGCTCGATCGGCCGGTCGGCTCGATCGAAGGCGGTTGCGAACGTCTCCGCGCTGGCGGAGGGCATGAACAGGTCGTAGACGGGCGCCATGCGGTCGAAATACGGGAGGTCGCCCGGTGCCATACCCCTGAAACGACCCCGCGAGGGAAAACGTCTCCGCGTCGCCCCGATTTTTATTACGAGCGATCGAAACGGATTTGTCGTGGCTCCGGATAGGTATTGGTGCGCCAAGGTGGCAGAGTTCGGCCGAACGCGTCCGCCTGCAGAGCGGATCATCCCCGGTTCAAATCCGGGCCTTGGCTCTTAACTTTTAGTTCAAAGCCAACGATAACTACACCCAGTAGGGGAGCGTATGCCATTTTCCCTGCATCGACCGCCAGGAGGTGGTGGTCGTGAGCAGTTCATCGGACTACCAGGACGTCCGCGAGCGCATCCGCCGGGAACGCCAGCGTCACGAGCGCGAGCGCCGCGAGAAGTGGGAATTCCCGCCCGACGAGTTCGTCCGCGCGAGCGAACTCGTGGAGGAACGGTGGTGAGGACGCGTGACGGACTGGACGCAGTACGCCCACTACTACTGCCTCGTCTGTCGGGAAACCTGCATCAATCACGTCGAGGACAGCTGCACCCAGGCGCGGGAGTGCCGAGAGTGTCACCGAATCCCCGACCTCCAGGCCACCCCGACAACCGCGAGCGAGGACGAGAGTGACGCGACCCCCGATGCCCACCACCCCCAGGCGGACGGGCGCCAGGCCCGTCACCGGATCGCGGCGCCGGATGGTCGAGGCGATCTCGTCGACGAGGAACCCTGGCAGTCCACCGCAAGCGAGCCAGAGGGAGCGCCGGCCCGCCCGGGAGCGCAGCGAAGCGAGCACCCCGGAACGGAGCGCGAGCGCCAATCGCGCTCCGCACCGGCGCGACCGGCCGGAAGCGACCCCTTGCGGGTCGATCCGGAAGGGCGAGCGCACCCCCCGAACCCGGAGGGTGAAGGGGGGAACGAGAATGGCGTCACCCAGCCAACCGACCGCACAGCACAGCCCCGGTGACAAATGCAGGCGTCATCGGGACAGCCCTCGTCGCTGAGTCGGACGCTCGCCCGGATTATCGAGGGCCTCGAAGGTCGGGACGCACCCACGGCGGAACCGGCGAAAAAAGCCGGGTACCAGTCCCACCTGTCGCGGCTTCCCTGGGCCGACGATGACCGTGCTCTCGATAGGACGCGGATCTACAAGTACTTGATTGACAACCCCTCAGGTACCCCGATTTCTCGACTTTGCAAGGCACTGTTCCCTGAGGAGTCTACAGATGGCCCCATCTCTGAACGGTCATACACATCGAAAGACTACGGATTCGCGAAGCGATTTCTCGAATCCTCCGAAATCGCCATGATCGACCGGTCAGCCGACCTCCTACGGGTAGAACCCACCCTTGAGGCGTTTCACTTGATATACCCAAAGCAAATTTCCAACCAGCCCGATGCATCTCCGAAAAACCACCGTGAGAGCGCCCCTACTGTCGAAACAGAAGCATTAGGACTGACGCACAAACAGTATGCAGAGAAGTTCGTCGATCAACTTGATCGCGTAGACACACCTGACCAGGCCCGCGCCCTCGCGAAACCCTACCTGAAGTACCTCGACAGCATCAACGACAAGCAGCTGATCATGGAAGATCAGCACCACCCCGGCGAGAACTACCTGCTGATGCCCTATCACACTCGGTTCAACAACGAGAAACGCGCTGATGATCAATGGCGACGGTACCACAACGCCTGGGACCGGGCACTCGACGAGTACGAGAAGGGACTGCACCTGACGCTAACGACGGACCCGAAACGGTTCGACTCGATCGCGGAGATGACCGATCACATCTTCACGGCGTGGGGTGATCTGCTCGAAGCCCTGAACGCTCGAAGTGATCGCGACGACCGCCTCGACTTCATCCGCGCCCTCGAATGGACCGGTGACGGGAAACCACACCTCCACGTTGTGGTGTTCGGCGTCCGGTACATCGAACATAGCTGGCTCTCGAATTACTGGAGTACGAAAGCGGGTG